>JBEHXD010000078.1:0-14226 GCA_048498875.1 Verrucomicrobiota bacterium | reverse complement strand
ACGGCTCGTCGACTTTTGGTCAATACTGATTGCAGGCGAAAGACCATCAATTTGGTCGACATCCGGCTTTTCCATTAGGCCCAAAAATTGCCGGGCGTGCAGCTCTACGATTCCGCTGGTCCGGCCTCACCGCTCGCGCGCGAACTGAAGCTCGCCTGCGACAACGTGGTGCTCATCGCCAATCGCGAGGGCACGATCGTTTCCGTCACCGCCCGTCCCGACCTGGCCTCCAAGATCAATTTCGCAGCCAAATAATCCGATGTTCTCTGCACGCTCCCTTTTCCGTTCCTTTGCCTTGGGATTGATTCTCGTCACCGCGGCGCGGCTCGGCGCCCAGGTCAATTTGCAGTACGAGTGGTCGCCTTCCACGTTTCCGAATTCGAAGATCCCATCGGGGCAAAGCTACAGCCCGACTTTTGTGATTCACGGAGGTACGTTCGTGAGTGGACCGGGTGGCACCGTCATGTCCGCGTCGGTCACGAAATCCGGCGGCACGGGCTACACGTCCAGTGCTTCGACGTCGCCCGGCACGGCTCAAGGCCTTTCCGTCGGCACTACTTCGACCACAGATACCGGCAACATTTATGTCAGTTTTTCCGCGACGGGGCACAACAGCACGAGCGGCGAAACCGTCAACTCGAGCGCAGTGATCAAAATCTACGTGCCGGATTCCACGGCGCCCAGCGCCCCTTCCAATCTGACGACCAATAACATTACGACGAGCCAGTTCACCTTGTCGTGGAATACGTCGACGGACAACCAGGTGATTGAGTTTTATACCGTCTACGCGAACGGCGTCGCGGTTGGCACCGTGAACGCCGGATCATTCCCTCCGACTTACAGTTTCACCTACACGGGACTCTCGCCCGGCACCACTTACCCGATGAAGGTGCGCGCCACCGACTGGGCGGGAAATTACACGGAGAGCTCCGTGCTCAACGTGACGACCGCGGTGCCCGACACGACGCCGCCGAGCCAGCCGGGTAATCCGTTGTTCTCCGATCTGGGGGCCTATGGCGTCACGGTCTCCTGGGCGCAGTCGACGGACAATGTGGGAGTGACGGGATACACGGTGCAGTTGCTCGCGGGCGGCGTGGGTGGCTCGGTGGTTTCCACCCAAACGACGGCCAGCAGCAGCGTGAGTTTTGCCTCCCTGACCTCCGGCACCACCTATGGCATCTCGATTGTCGCGAAAGATGCGGCGAACAACTCCTCCACCGCGAGCACCGGCACCTTCACGACGGTGGTGGCCACGGCTCCGGGACCGTTGAAGGTCGCCGTGGTGAAGGACAAGAGCTTGTGGGTCAGCTGGGATCCTTACGCGGTTTCTCCCGCGACCGATCACTACGATGTCGAATTCGACGGCGTGGTGAGTGCCGCCGGCGGAAGCGGCACGGGCGCGTATCTCAGTTTTCAGGCCACTGGCTTGACCCCCGCGAGCACCCACACGATCCGGGTGCGGGCGGTCAGCACCACCAGCGTGGCCGGCAACTGGTCCGTCCCGCTGACCGTTACCACAGACGACTCATTGGCGAGCCTCGGTTCGGTCACGCGGCCCACTGGCACGGGCAATTTGGTGGCGACGGCCGGCGGCGCCCTGAGTGTGGATAACCACGGCTCGGCGAACTATTCGATTCCCTTGCAAATTTCGCCGGGTCGCAGCGGACTCCAACCTTCGGTGTCGCTCAACTACAGCAGTGGCGCCGGCAACGGTGTCGCCGGCGTGGGCTTCTCGGTCTCGACTGGCTTTTCCCAATCGATTACCCGGGGTCGTTCAATTCTGGCGCGCGATGGCGAGACCCGCGGCATCGAATTTAGTTCGAAGGATAAATTCTACCTCGATGGCAAACGGCTGATCTGTACGAGCGAACCGACGACGCCGTACGGCATGCCCGGAAGCACCTACCGGACCGAAGTGGATTCGTTTGTGACGGTCACGACGGCAGGGACCGGATCAAACATCGAAACTTTCTACGTGACGGATAAGTCCGGCACCAAATCCACCTACGGCAAACTGTCGGGCGCCACCGATGGTTATCAACACGGCAGCGCCGAACTGTCGGGACTGGCCTACACCTATGCGCTCAAGCGGGTGGAGGACGCCTTGGGCAACTATGTGGCATTCACTTATCTCGCCCTCGGTGGCGGCGAATACGTGCTCGATCACATCGACTACACGGGCGGCACATCGATCTCGCCGGCGGCCAGGGTGAGCTTCCAGTACGAATCGCGCACCGATCAACCGACGACTTTTATCGCCAATCGCGGCTTCAATCATCGCGCGCGGCTCGCCGTCATCACCGCCACGAGCGGTGCCGTGACGACTTCCGCCTATGGATTGAACTATGCCACGGGCACCACCGGCCGGTCGCGTCTGACTTCAATCGCGCCAGTCCTGGCCGATCCGCAGACCAACGCGCTGCAAGCCTGCCCATCGTTGACGATTGGCTGGCAGGATGTGACCAGCACGTCGCCCGGAACTCCGCCGACCCTCGCCAGCCTCGACGTGACGTGGGGTGACACCAACCTCGATGGTGCGGATGAGCCATTGGTCGCTTCGGATCGCCAGACGAACGGGTTCTCGAGTTATGTGAAGAAATTCGGCGACTTCGATGGCGACGGTAAAAAGGATTACATCCAAATGTCCGGTTCCTCCGGCGTCGCCATCCGCCCGGGTTATCTCACCGTCACGCTGGCGTCGGGAGGCAGCATGAGTCTCACTCCGGCCCAGGCGACTGTGGTGAACGCTTATTTCACGGATCCGGGTTCGCAGTATGGATCGACCAATCTGGCGCAGGCGGAAGGGCTCGGCCTGGCGGCCCGTGTCACCATTGGGGATTTCAACGGCGACGGCCGCGACGATCTGCTGTTTCACGGTTTTGACGGTAAGATCCACGTCTACCTCTCGAACGGCACGGGATTCAGCGATCCGGTGAACGACACCAATGCACCTTATCTCGGCGGCGCGGGTGACGTGTCCATCTGGACCAATCCGGCGTTTACCCAGGTCACCACCCACATCGACGATCACTTCTGGGTCAAGCCCATGCCCTGCGATCTCAATGGCGACGGCATCACCGACTACGTGGCGATCTGTTACTCGCGCATGTTGAAATATCCCAGCGGCCCGTATCAGACGGGACCCTCGGGATTCCGGAATTTCCGGACCATGATCGGCGTGATCACCAAACCCGATGGCACGTTTTCCGCGCCGTTTGCGATTGGCGGTCCCGCCATGGTGGTTCCCTTGGAAACCAACGATACCTTCAACGGCAGCGGTGCGGGCACCATCAAATTGGACGACCTGAACACTGGCGCATTGCCGGGTGATTTTAATGGCGACGGCCTGACCGACTTCCTCGTGCTGGTTCCGCAGTTCGAAATGCAACCCGGTTTGTTCAGCGGCTACTATCAGAGCAAACGCTGGGCGCTGTATTTGAACCAGGGGTTGAATGCCAACGGCACTCCGACCTTTGCTGAGTACAAGGGACCGATTCCCAATTCCGTCACCTTGGGCAGTGGGTCGGTCAACACCTACTATACTCCCTGCAGCAGCGCGACCGGTTCCATCGGGGGCGTGCAGTACCTGACCAGCCAGAGTCCGGATGACAAGGACTTCATGGAAGGTTTTCAGGGCGCTTCCGGGTCGATCAACAATCTGATCATGGACGTCAATCACGACGGCCTCGCGGATCTGGTCTGGTATGTGCCGTCAACCCAGAGCACCTCGCCGGGCTGGTATGCGATGCTCTCCACGGGAAATTTTGCCGATGGCTCGGGCTTTTCCGGCCCGGTCGCCGTGGGTTTTCTGTCCGGCACGGCGGGTGGCACTCCGGCCAGCGCGGGCAGTCAAATCATTACGACCACGGTGGCCTCGGGCTTCGACTACAACCGTGATGGCTATGCGGATTACATGGTCCAGAGCACAATCAATGGTCATGCCAGTGCTCCGGCCGTGGTTTCGACCCTGGATACCAAAGCGCCGCAATTCTGTGACCTCGTCACCACGATCACGGATGGACTTGGTCGCGTGACCAGCGTCGCCTACAAGGCGGCCAAGGATTCGACGGTCTACACCCCGGGTGCGACGGTGTCTTATCCGATCAAGGAAATGTTTGGTTCCAATCCGGTCGTGTCCGACGTCTGGCAGGACAGTGGCGGTGCAACCCCGGCTCAGTTCAGTTACCAGTATTCCGGCAATCGCATGGATTTCTCCGGTCGTGGCAGCCTGGGCTTCCACAGCTTCGTGACGCTCGATCGCCAGACTAACTTCTTTACGTACCAGTTCCTGGCGCAGTCCTTCCCGATGACGGGCCTGACGCACCGCGAAGAGACCTACCGCTGGCTCGGTGGGACGGGTTTTAATGTCATCAGTTCACACGACAACAAAGTCGTTTTCGATTTGGTGAAGGACGTCACGACCAATGTAGCTTTCGGTACCCTTTGGCCGTTTATTTCTAGTGCCACGGAATCGCGCTGGGAGGATGGGGCGGGGCCAATCAGCACCGGAGGATCCAACCTCAGTTCGGATCCGGAAAATGTCTTCACCAAGCCCAAGCCGGTCGGGGCACACATTGTAATTACGGCCCAGTCGAAATTTGACTACAACACGTCGGTTATCACCTCTCCGCCGGCTGCTTTTTCGGCCGCCGGCTACAACACGAGCGATACTACTGCGGGTGGTCTTAATAACGTTAAGGGCACTGGAAATATCAACGGGTTGATGCCGACTACGGGATCGATTACTTTTGGTAACCTCACCTCGCTTTCGACCGACTACGGTTCCGGTTATACGGAGACGGTCACGACCACCTACAAGACGCCGCAGACGGTCAATGGCGTGGTCACGCTCACCGGCTTGGTGAGCACGGTCGATACCAGCACCACCGGCGGCGGTTACAACGATGCGGCTCCCCAAAAAAGTTATCAGTATTTCGGCGCAACGCCGCTGGTACTCTCCGAAACCATTACCGGCGGCGGAGCGCTGACTACCACCACTACCTACAATCGCGACGCGTGGGGCCGGGTCACGTCGACACAGATCGCGGGGACCGATTTGCAATATGTTGGTCAGGGAAGCGTCAACTACACGACCTCAAGTGTTCCCGATCCCGCTAACGATTTCGATAACCGCTTCGATCTGCCCAAGCGAACTCAGGACGCCTATGGGCATATCACGACCACGGTTTATCACGCATTCCTCGGCAAGCCCACCTCGGTGACCGACGTCAACGGCGCGCAGGTGACCACCACCTACGACGCGTTGGGCCGGCCACTCGTCGTGACCGATGTCCTTAAAAATCTGACCACCACCAACAGCTACGACTGGGATGCGACGCAGCCCGTCTCGGGTCCGCCGGGTTTCAATGGCGCGTCCTTCAGCACGCCGACCGGCGGTGTCGCCATCTCCGGAGTCACCGTTACCTCTGCATACAAGGTCACCACCAGCGCAATGGTGAAGCCCACGGTCACCGCTTACTATGACCGCTTGGGCCGGGTGATTCGCACGAACAAAGACGGATTCAATGGCACTACCGCGCAGCAGATTGTTACCGACAACGCTTACAACAGCCTCGGCCAGCAGATCGCCACCTCATTGCCGTACATTTCGGGCGCGACCCCGCTCTGGACTAAGACAACCTACGATCCGGTGGGACGCGTTGCCACTGTCACTACACCAAATGGCACCATCACCTCGAACACCTATATTGGGCTCGCCACCCAAGTCAGCACTGACGCGCCCAATCTCGGCGGCGTTGATCCGGCCGCGCAGGTGAACACCACGCTCGTGGATGCCAAAGGCCGTACGGTGAAGGTTTGGAATGCGAACAATGTGCCGAGCTTCTCCGACAACAGGGGGACGACTGGAACAGCACCTTCTATTGTTTTTACGCTCGATGGTTTCGGCCGCATGCGCGTCACCTCACTTAAAGACCAGACCCAGACGATCACGGCCAATTACGACTTGCTTGGCCACCAGACCCAGCTCGCGGATCCAGACAAGGGAACATGGAACTACACGAATAGCGCACTAGGTCACGTGCTCACCCAAACGGACGGCAACGGAAATACCACGGATTCCAGTTTCGATCAGCTCGGTCGTCCTTTGCATCGCTATACGCATGGTACGGCGCCCGCGGAGACGGCGGACTTTTATTATTACGATACGTCGACGGTCACGAGCAGTTCGCAACACACCGTGGCGAAAGGCGCGCAAGGCTGGATCGGCGCTCCGGAACGCGAGGAATGCACCGCAGCCGATTCCTATCCGACGACCAATCTGCATTATTACGATGACAAGGGACGTCCCGCGATCGAACTCGCGCAGTCCGATGGCAAATGGTTCTACACCTATTCTGACTACGACCTTTACTCTCGCGTCCGCCAAGTGCGTCACTTCTGGAAACCCAAAGATGCGGAGACCCCGACTACGCAACCGTACCTTTGGCAGGACTTCGGCTACTTCTATACTTATGACGGGAGTGGAACCGCATCGAAGAGCTACCTGATCGGGCTGACGGATTCGCTCGGTCGCTCGTGGTGGGACACGCCGGTGTACGATCACATGGATCGGGTCACGTCGGTGCGCAAAGGCTCCGGACTCACGACCACACGGACGTATCGCGATACCGACGGCGTCCTCACCGCGATCAACACGGGCTCGGGTTCGATTCAGAACATGGGATTCAATTTCGACGGCCTCGGCAATCTCACCTCCCGCAGCGATATTGGCGTCAGCGAAGGGTACGGTTACGATAATCTGAACCGCCTCAAGACCCGCAATGGCGGGACCATTGCCAATTACCAGGACAACGGAAACATTAATTCCAAAACCGAAGTCGGCGGGTCCACGGTCACCATCGACAATTACGATGCCACAAGACCGCACGCCGTTTGGAAATACACTTTCAACGGCCAGCAGACCACGATCACCTACAACGGCAACGGCGACCTGCTGACCCGTTCCGGTGGCGGCACAACCTGGTCGATGAACTGGACCGGTTTCGACAAGCCCCGCTGGATGGCGAAGACGACTGGTTCCACGGTCGCAGGCTCTGAATTCCACTACAACGCCGCTCGTTCGCGCGTGATGCAGCTCGAATTCGACAGCATGTCTGCCGGAGCACCGCTGCACTACGCTCGCAAGCGCACCTACGCTCTCGGTTCGACGCTGGAGCTAAACTACAACAACGCGATCAACACCGGTTCCGGCCAGAGCTGGACGCTGGACACGGTGCGCATTTACGTTCCCGGTCCCGACGGTATTATTGGTGCGCGCGAGTTCCGGCCCGCCGAACTTGTGGGCGGGGTGCCCACACCCCGCGAGAAAACCCTCGTTTACCATTACGACCACCTGGGTTCGATCACCGCGATCACCAACTTCGGATCGAACACCATTGCGGTTACCGGTTCGAATCAGGCTGGCAGATACAGCGAAGACGCCTGGGGCCAGCGCCGTAATCCGACTTCATGGAGTGGCGCGCCCGTCGCCAGCGCCACCGACGACGGCGGCTCCGACAGCCTGACTCCCCGTGGCTTCACCGGCCACGAAATGCTCGACGATCTCGGCCTCGTGCACATGAACGGTCGTATCTATGATCCGCTGCTGGGGAGATTTTTGTCGGCTGATGTAGCAGTGCAGTTTCCGGGAAGTTTGCAGAATTATAACCGATATAGCTACCTCGCGAATAATCCATTAAGCGGAACCGACCCAAGTGGCTTCGTAATAGAAGTCGTCGGAACGGACGAAGAAAAAAAACGTCTCCAGCAAAAGATGGATGAGCAAATGAAAAAAGACCCTAAGTTTGCAGCTCAATATAAGGCTCTCGCAGATTCAAAGAACACGGGCCTTCGCATAGGATACGCGCCTAAAGAGACAGCTAGCATAAAAGCGACTGCAAGTGCCGGAACGGCAGATACATCTTCGAAATCAGGCCCGGCAACCACGCCAACAACTGGGTCTGACGGTGGAGCTGTTTCTCAAAAAGTCGAGTATACGCCCATTTCACGGGTGACACAAATTAGCTTTACGGAAGGAGTGGTGGATAAGTCTGGAACTGCAACGGGAGCGGATGGGCATCCCGCGGAGACAACTGTTGGTATTGATCATCCCAACGTAGGAGCCAGTGGGGATGGGGGTGTTCTTGTTGGCTTCAACCTTCATCAAAAAGTTTCTGTGAAACCAGAGTTTCGTGGTGATTCAATTAAGTTGAATAAAGCCCTCGCTCGAGAAGACGAACACGTTCAAGACAACGCTACATTGTTTAATGGAGCGTTTAAATCGAATGTAACCAAAACATTGCAGAACGCTTTCTTTAGTTCTAAAGAACTAGCTGATACTGTGAAAGCACTTGATACGCGCTTCCAATCTAAAGCGGCCGATGCTGCAGCATGGTGGGATTCTGCGAGGCCAAGTGGTCAAAATTTTCACGATGTTAATGAGGATCTGGATTCTTACAAAGACCCTACCGCTGAGGAAATTGACAACCATAGAAAAGGATTAAAATGAAGTTGTTAAATTTTGGCTGCATTCTGATGGGCGCTTTAATTAGCTTTGCTCATGCAGATAGTTCCGGCGGCGCTGTGGAACTGCCCTCTAGCGTTCTTGGTATTCAGCTGCCTCTTAAACTTGAGGCCGGTTTAGCTCAGGGAGAAGAACCTCGGCTGCTTTTCCTGAAGAGCGGAGCCACAAGAGATAATTTGTTTATCGATGCAGAATTGATTCCTCAAGCGGGAAGTCGAAGCGTGATTGAATGCATCTTCATTCCTTCGTCTTGGGATGCTTTCCCCGTTTTGGCGCGATTCAAAATCGAAATGCGTATCAAAGATAGGGTGGAGAAATTGGACGTGTCTCACGTATCGATAGACTCGTCGACGAAAACAATACGACCAGCTATTTACGAACTATCATTCCCTGTCGATGCCTCACTCAATCTTCAGACTCCCACAACAGTTCGTTTATATATTCCTCTTCAACTGTTGAACAAAACGCTCAAGTCACACGCAAATGAAGCTGTCGAAGTTGTTTTGTTTTTTAGGGAGATTCAATGTTCCGGGGATGGAAAGCGAATTGGCGAGCGGGAATTGCGCGTTGGTGGGCTTTCGATTGTTCATAAAAGCACTGGGTGGGAAGTTATTTCTTCTGGATTATTGATCCCAATGAAGGTATCCAGCCCCACCGGCTGAGGCGCTTGGGGTGCGACGGTTCGCACCCCGGTCCGCTCGTTGGCACTCGCTTTCGCGTCCGGTACGGATTCAGTACATCGGTAACACATAGAGTCAGTACATGGGTTACACTTTCAGGCTATGCCCTGGAAAGAAGTAACGCCCATGGAAGAGATCAATCGATTCGTGATGCTCGCGGCCAGTGGCCGCTTTACGTTGACGGAGTTGTGCCACGACTTCGGCGTGAGCCGCAAGACCGGGCACAAGTGGTTGCGTCGATATGAGGCAGAGGGATTAAGCGGATTGCGACCGCGTAGCCGTGCGCCCGGAAGCTGTCCCCATCAGACCAGTGCCAAGATCGAGCGCTGGATTTTGCGGGTGCGACAGCAGCATCGGACGTGGGGACCGCGGAAGCTGCGGGATCTTTTGCAATGCGAGTATGGGATAAAGCAGTTGGCCCAACGTCGCGGCCACTTGATGACGCGGAGCCATTGGACGAACGGCATTGAGTCCGTGATTGACGGCGTGAATCAAACCCAACTCCGCTTTTAAAATCTCGCGCGTCGAATACTCCGCAGCCACCCGCACGAGCCGCTCGGACTGTCTAAACGCACGCTTGAGTTCCGGGAGATCGATCTGCCCGCAGCCCTTCACCAAGGCGGCCTCGAGAAGCGCGTGCTCCGGTGCGACCGAGACTCTCGAGAACGTGTGCTCGAGGGCGTGATCCATGGCCGAACCAAGATGCACGGTCTCCTTGAAATCTTTCCTCACGCCCTGCGCTTCCGCGACCACGGAACGCAAAACGCGCTTCTCGAAAAAACCGATCTCCGAAAGCTGCGACGCGCGCACGTCACCTTCGGAAACATCCTTCATCTTTTTGGGCCGGGACTGGTGGACCGCGTGGCTGATCTCGTCATTAGTCAGCTTCCGGCCGAGTCGTTTTTCTTCCCGTGCGACGACGGCGTTGCGTTGTTGCGCCCGTTTGGAAAAGCGAGTGATGAGTTTTTGATCGACGCCCTCGATCTCGAATCCGTGGGCCGTCTGGCGCGTCGAATATCCCAGCCCGTGCAGCCGTGCGCGCAGCTCGTTGCGATAGACGGCGGTCCCGTAGTGAATCGCGCCGAACATGTCCGAAGTTTGCAGCGCCTTCCATCGCTCTTCGGTCTGGTCATATGTCGCGTTGAACAACGTGAAATGGGTGTGCAGCTGCGGGTCCAGCGCACGCGACGATGTGTGCTGAAATGCCGCCCCGATCAAACTGGCGGTGTTGCGGTCGGTCATCGCGCCGTCTTTCCTGACCCGAGTTCCGGCGAATGCTTCCAGTTCTTTTAGTGCAATGCCGGCAGCTTCCCGATGGGCTTCAACGATGCGTTTGTCGTTCATCGTAAAGGCGAGAATCGAAACCGATTTTGGTGCCGAGCACGTGAAATCGAAAAAAATCCGCCGGTCCTTTAAATGCACCTGGGTGAGCTTCGTGCCATCTTCCGGATGCTGGTTATCGCAGAGCCGCAAAAACGCCTCACGCGAAACAGGTGTTTCGTTTTTTAAGCCCAGCCGCTCGGCGCCCTGACCGATCCAATACCCGGCCTGTGATTCCTGCTGGGTGTAATAGTCGTTATGCGAAAGATGCTCGTCGAAATACTGTGTGGCCGCGTTCCGGTTCTTTTGTGGTTTGGCGGTAAACATAGCGTGGGTCTCTACCAAGGAGTCATCGTCAACCGGAACGAAAACGCCACGTCGGAGGCCTACCGAAAAAACGGTAGATCGGTGCACCAAGCCCAGCCTTTTGCGTTCAAAAAAGGTTCAAAACTCGCCCTCGAACGCACCGCCCGAGCCGCGACGTGTCCGATCCCCCAAACCCTGAAATATGACCATGACACCAACCCCGCTCGAAATGAGCGACGAGCCGTCGGAAGAATCTACCAGAAGAACGCAGCTCACCGGTAGGACGGGAGTGCGCAAGATCGGTACGATCCTGCGCCAGGATGGAAGCGGCTTGAATGCGGCGCGAAAAACGGAAGACCTGTGGCACGGCGGCGGGTCGCGCGTCTACCGTAAACTCGGTAGATGCGCGGCCTCGTTGTCGGACTCGGAGCAGCTAAAAAGAAGAAGCGGCGTCGATCGCGCACCGTTGTCACGTCGGCAACGGCCGCGGTTGACGCGACGCCCTCGGGTAGAATGACCCACACAAAACCAATGACCATGAATCCACGAACCGATTACACCCAGATCGCCGCGAAATTAAATTACGCCGGGAGCTGATTGAAGGGGTCAGGCTTTGTGGTTTGTGGTTGACCGAGCGGAGGGTGGCCGCAGTTTGACGGCATGGCGCGGAAGTTGCGGTTGGAGTCGGAGGGCGGGATTTATCACGTGATTAATCGCGGGAATTACCGGGCGGCAATATTTCAGCAGGTGAAGACAAAGCAGGCGTTTTTGAAGTGCCTGGACGAGGCCTGCACCAAGACGGGGTGGCGGGTGCATGCGTGGTGTGTGATGTCGAATCATTACCATCTGGCGGTGGAGACTCCGCAGGGGAACCTGGCCGATGGGATGCGGTGGTTGCAGGGCACGTTTTCGGTGCGATTCAACCGGCTGCGCAACGAACGGGGACACCTTTTTCAGAGCCGCTACAAAAGCCTGGCGGTGGATCCCGGAGAGGGATTGGGGCCTTTGTGTCATTATATTCATCTCAATCCGATCCGGGCCAAGCTCTGCACATTGAGCCAGCTGGCGGAGTGGCGGTGGTCGAGCTTTTCCTGGTTGATGAATCCCAGATTGCGGCCGCCTTGGTTTGTGCCCGAAGCCCCCTTGGCGCATGCGGGTGGACTCGCCGATACCGCCGCTGGTCGCCGCAAGTATGGGGAATACCTCGACTGGCTGCAGGACGATGAACCGGCGTGCAGGGCCTTCAAATTCGACTCGATGTCCAAGGGATGGGTCATCGGCTCCCGTCAGTTCAAGCAAGGACTGGTCGTGGAACACCGGGAAGCCGCCGCCGCGTTGAAGCGGGGTGATGCGGAACTGGTCGATTTGGCTGAGGCGATGCGACAGGATGCGCTGGCGGCGGCCTTGCGCAAAGCGGGAAAGAAACGGGAGGACCTCGTGCGTGACGGGAAATCAGTACCGTGGAAGGTCGAACTCGCCGCTGAACTGCGCACCACCACCACGGCCACGAATCGCTGGCTGGGAGAAAATCTGAATCTGGGTGCGTTGCATGAGGTCAGCCGGAAGCTCAACGCCAGACTCAAATGAGTCATTGATTAATTGACCACCACAAACCACAAAGCCTGACCCCTTATTTTTGGTTCTTATTTTTGGTTCAGTTTGTAGGACGTGGCGCACAGTTGGTTGCTGTTGGTATCGAGATTTCGAATGTTGTGAACGCACCAGAAGGACAGAGGGCCGAAGTGGCCGCACAGGCGGGTGGTAGATTGGGAGGTGCCAGTGCAGGTGGTACTATAGGTGCAGAGATAGGAATGCCGTACGGTCCTTGGGGTGTTGCTGGCTTCGGAATAGCGGGAGCCATAGCCGGTTCGTTTTTAGGAGAAGCAGCTGTTAATGATTTGCTCAATCCGGCAGAAACCGAATATAGCAGGTCGATTAAGAATAGTATGATGATGATTCCTTAGTACTCTATGAAAGTTACAATGGGTTCAGACATAATTGAACTCGAAGACATCGCAATTGTCGGAGAGTACACCACTTCGGACGGGCCGATGCTAGACGACTATTTTCTTGTAGTTGTGATGAAGAACGGAACCGTAGTTGAGCTGGCTCAAACTGATAGCAAAGCGAACCAAACGCTAGCCGATCTATCCGCTGCGCTTGGGTCAAGGCTCGAACGTGGGCTGGCGAATCAAACAGAATTTACAAGCCGAATAATGTATCCGCAAGAATTGAAGGAACAACAGTTGTTTGTGCGGAAGGAGTCAGGAGTGCCGCAACGTGGATTTTGGTCTAGGTTCCGTCGAACTTTGCCAGAAGAGTGGGTGTATGCTCCATACGTGATTTCCCGTACGAAAAGCGATTAAGGAAACGATTGAAGGGGGCTCGAAACGATTGGTACGGATTCAGTACATCGGAAAGGCTGATTGAAGGGGTCAGGCTTTGTGGTTTGTGGTTGACCGAGCGAAGGGCGGCCGCAGTTTGACGGCATGGCGCGGAAGTTGCGGTTGGAGTCGGAGGGCGGGATTTATCACGTGATTAATCGCGGGAATTACCGGGCGGCGATATTTCAGCAGGCGAGAACGAAGCAGGCGTTTTTAAAATGCCTGGACGAGGCCTGCGCCAAGACAGGGTGGCGGGTGCATGCGTGGTGTGTGATGTCGAATCATTACCATCTGGCGGTGGAGACTCCGCAGGGGAACCTGGCCGATGGGATGCGGTGGTTGCAGGGCACGTTTTCGGTGCGATTCAACCGGCTGCGCAACGAACGGGGACACCTTTTTCAGAGCCGCTACAAAAGCCTGGCGGTGGATCCCGGAGAGGGACTGGGGCCTTTGTGTCATTATATTCATCTCAATCCGATCCGGGCCAAGCTCTGCACATTGAGCGGGCTGGCGGAGTGGCGGTGGTCGAGTTTTTCCTGGCTGATGAATCCCAAATTACGACCGTCCTGGTTTGTGCCGGAAACTGCCCTGGCGCATGCGGGTGGGCTCGCCGATACCGCCGCTGGTCGCCGCAGGTATGGGGAATACCTCGACTGGCTGCAGGACGATGAACCGGCGCGCAAGGCCTTCAAGTTCGACTCGATGTCCAAGGGATGGGTCATCGGTTCCCGTCAGTTCAAGCAGGGACTGGTCGCGGAACACCGGGAAGCCGCCGCCGCGTTGAAGCGGGGTGATGCAGAACTGGTCGATTTGGCTGAAGTGGTGCGACAGGATGCGCTGGCGGAGGCCTTGCGCAAAGCGGGAAAGAAACGGGAGGACCTCGTGCGTGACGGGAAATCAGTACCGTGGAATGATCGCCCTCGCCGCTGAACTGCGAGCCACCACCACGGCCACCAATCGCTGGCTGGGAGAAAATCTGAACCTGGGTGCCTTGCATGAGGTCAGCCGGAAG
>JBEHXD010000077.1:0-14303 GCA_048498875.1 Verrucomicrobiota bacterium | reverse complement strand
AAAAACCTTTTTGTCCCCTTGTTTCTTGAACAATCCCCACTTCTCGTTAAACGTCACCCAGCTGAAAATCGCCGGGTGGTTGAAATCGCGCTCGATCATGCCGCGCAGGGCAAACTCGCTCTCCGCGCGCGCCTCGGGCGTGGGCTCGCCCCAGAAATTCGGCACGTCCGCCATGATCAACAATCCAAGTTTGTCCGCCCAGTAAAGTTTGCGCGGCACCTCCAGCTTGATGTGAATGCGATTCGCGTTCAGCCCGATCCGCTTTGAGCGCAGAATCTCATCGCGCATAAAGGCATCGCTGGGAAGCGTGTAGAACCCCTCGGGATGATACGACTGATCGAGCGTAATCTGCAGATAGACCGGCTTGTGATTCAGGGCGACATACGGAAATTCCGTACCGGGGAGTTTCTCGACGCTGATTTTGCGCATGCCGAAATAGCCGCCCACATGATCGGCGCCACCTTGTGCGGTCAGTGACGTGTCCACTTCGTAAAGATACGGATCGTCGAGCGACCAGAGATGCGCTTTCTCTACGGGAATCACCCAGGACATTTCCCGCACGCCCGCCGGGACAGGGCGCGCAACGTCCGGCATTTCACCGTGTTTGAAATGAAGCCCCAGGAGCGCGTCTGGGGAGGCCGCGGCATTGAACGCCACTTTGACCGTCACGTTTCCCGCGTCGATATCGGGCGTGAAATGGATCGACGTGAGGTGAAGCATTGGCCGGGCTTCCAGGTAAATGGTCTGCCAGATTCCCTTCGCCTCTCCGTAGCCTTGCTTGCCTTCGAGTTTGAAGGGATGCGGCGTGTCGTCGACGCGCAGGGTCAACTGCTGGTCTTCGCCCCATTTCACCTGCGATGTCAGTTCGAACTCAAACGGGGTGTACCCGCCCCGATGTTCGCCCACCGGCAGACCGTCGATCCACCCTTTGGTGATCCAGTCGGACGCGCCCACGACCAGAAAAACGCGCTTCCCTTTCCATGCATCAGGAATCTTCACTGTGCGCCGGTACCAGCCGATGTCGGCCTTGTTCTCGAGTTCCGACAATTTCGAGCCCCAGGAAAACGGCACCACGATGCGATCGGGAAATTGGGTCGTGGGTTTGGCCGCCCAAGCTCCCGTCTCGCCTGCGTTTTCCCGGTCGAAGCGGAACTGCCACCCGCCATTCAAGTTCACCCAATCCGTTCGCTCGAAATCAGGGCGCGGGTGTTCCGGCAAGGGGATCGGTGGGGAAACGCCAAAAGCCGGCGCGGTCAGGATCGCTGCAAGAAATAAGAAAAATAAACGGGGTAAGCGCATACGAAATGAGGGTGAAAACCAGTTAAGTTTAACTTTAACAGACGTCGCACCGCGAAGCCATAGCCGGCTTTACGCGGAATATATCCGCCATTTCCATCCGCTCAGAAGCCCCAGGCTTTGCGCCTCACCTCGCGGGGAGACGTTCCGGTGGTCGCGCGGACGCGCCGGGAAAAATGAAACGGATTGGAAAATCCACAAAGCCCGGCGATTTCCGCCACCGTCAGCCCGCTGTTGCGCAACATGCCCAGCCCTTTTTCCGTACGTAGCTGCCACAGGTAGCGTCCCGGGGTCTGACCAAGACTCAGTTGGAATTTGCGAATCAGCGCCGTGCGGGAGCACGCGGCGACAGCGCAGGCCCGCGCGAGACAATCCGTCTGCCCGAAGTGCTCTTCCATGTAGTGCAGGCTTTTCGCGACCGGTTTGTCCACCGGGACCTTGGCCGAGAGCTCACAGCAACGCAGATACTCGGAAAACAACGCCAGGCCCAGGTGGTCGACCACGGCCGCGCTGGCGGTTTCCGTCGAGATTCCCAGCTCGAGGGTGGCGGCGAGCATGCGCTCAAACAGCGGACTGAGTGGCGCAACCCGCGGAGCCTTTCGCAACGCTTTCGCCAGCTCCGGCGGAATACTGCGTGGCCGCAGGCAACACCATGAGTGGCGGGTTTCCCTGGTTTTCGAAAACTGAAAAAGCTCCGTCTGCCCCGGCAGAAAAAGTCCCACGCGGCCGATGGGAAGGTCGGAGGTCACACCGTTTACGGTTACTTCGCACGATCCGGCGTGAATCACCACCAGTTGATAGTCGCGCTGCACCCGCTTGCCGCAGTAGCCGCCCGCCTGGTAGCGCACCTGCCCGAAATAGGTTCGCGCCGTCTCCAGCGCCCGATGCCGCCAGCGAACCATGGTGCCGGAGTAGTTATCCGGTTCGGAATGGCGTGGAATGGAATGAGCCGTGCGCACCATCAATAGACCAGTTCCACCTGCGGATCAGGCGTGGTGGGAACCTTGATTTTATCGGCAAACTCCGGAAACCAACGGATCAGCTCCGCCTGGGTAATTTGATACAACACCACAAAAAACCAGTGTTTTCCCCGATCCCGGGAAACAGCGAGCACATGCGTTCGCTGGGTCAAATCCAGATGCGGTCCGTGCACCACGGCGACGACGGGGATGAGGCTGGTGAGCCATTCGCCCAACAGTTGCGGGCCGGCGATTTTCCCTGGCTGTACCTCCATGCGTTGGGCGCCGTACGCCCTGACTTCGGCAAACTGCTCCTTCAGTTCGCGCACCACGGCTGCGCGACCACCCGATTTTGTCACCACCGCTTCAGGAAGGTACGAGACGATTCCCTCGACATCCTGCCGTTGCCACGCCAGCGCGCATTTCCCGAGCTCGCGTCTGAGCGCAATCGTCGCGGTGTTTTCCGCCGCGTGAAGTACCGCGGGCAGGAAGATCAGGACCAGCGACCAACGGGAAATTTTTCGGTAAAGCAGCCGCACTCCCGAGCCTTTTCCGGTCGGAAGGTGGAGTCAATCCACAGGCGGCGGTCGGCCGTGAGGGTCCCGGTTCGCTTCGACAACCCTCCGCCGGAACCCGCGAAAATACAGGTTCCGGCGGGGAGCCCAACAGGCTAGATCTTCGCGAGAGCCTGTTCGAGATCGGTCTGAAGATCGGCAAAATCCTCGATGCCGATCGACAGCCGGACGTAATCCGGTGAAACGCCGGAAGACTTCTGCTCGGCTTCGGTCAACTGGCTGTGGGTCGTACTCGCCGGATGAATCGCAAGCGACTTGGCGTCGCCGATATTCGCGAGATGCGAAAAAAGTTTCAGCCCTTCGATCAATTTGCGGCCCGATTCGTAGCCGCCCTTCACACCAAAACCGAGCAGACCACCGAAGCCATTGTTCAGGTATTTTTTCGCGGCCGCATGATTCGGACTGTTCTTCAGGCCGGGATAATTCACCCACGTCACCTTCGAGTGCGACGAGAGAAATTCCGCCGTCTTGAGCGCATTGGCACAGGTGCGCTCCATGCGCAGGTGCAAGGTTTCCAAACCCTGGATGCCGGTCCATGCATTGAACGGCGAAATACAGCCGCCCGTGTCGCGCAGCAGCTGCAGCTGCATTTTGAGGATGTACGCCACGTTGGCGCCACCCGCGGGCGGAAAGCTCTTGAATGCGTCCCAGTGCACGAGCCCGTGATAGCTGGCATCCGGCTGCGTAAAACCGGGAAAACGTTTCGTGCCCCACTCGAAGTTACCGCCGTCCACCACCATGCCCCCGAGCGAGGTGCCGTGACCGCCGATGTATTTGGTGGTGGAATGCACCACCACGTTCGCGCCCCATTCAAACGGACGATTCAGATAAGGCGTGAGGCAGGTGTTATCAATGATGAGTGGCACGCCCACTTCCTTCCCGATTTTGGCCACCTCTTCGAAGGGGAAAATGTTGAGGGCCGGATTACCCAGACCTTCGCCGAAAAAAGCCTTGGTGTTTGGTCGCACCGCCCGGCGGAAGGCATCGGGATCCGCTGCGTCGACAAACGACACCTCGACGCCGAGCTTGGGCAGCGTGTGGTGGAAAAGATTGTACGTACCGCCGTAAAGTTGCGCGACGGAAACAAGGTGATCGCCCGCTCCGGCAATGTTGAGAATCGAATTGGTAATCGCCGCCTGGCCTGAGGCGTGAGCGAGTGCACCCGTGCCGCCTTCGAGCGCGGCGATGCGTTGCTCAAACACGGCAGTGGTCGGATTCATGATCCGTGAATAGATGTTCCCGAGTTCCTTCAGCGCGAAAAGATTCGCCGCGTGTTCGGTGTCGCGGAAAACGAAGCTCGTCGTCTGGTACAACGGTACTGCGCGCGAGCCGGTGGTGGGATCCGGCGTCTGGCCGGCGTGGAGGGCTTTGGTGCCAAAACCTTGGTTGCTCATAAATCAGAATGAGGGTTGAGGTGGATGGGAGATGAAGAGCGGTTGACGCAAAGCAGCCGTCCGCGCACGTCAAATTCGCAACGCTAACCATTTCGTTACATTTCCCCGAATTCGATGTCGCGATTAAAAGGGAAATGTCATCTCATCTTTTCCCTGATCGATCGTCCCCTTTTCGCGCCGACCTCGTGATTTCCACCCGCCGCCATCTCCAGTACGCCGCCGGTTTCATCGAGCTCGGCATGTTCGACGAAGCCACCCGGGAATTGAACGCCATCGTCGCCCACGAACGCCATCTGCCGAGCGCACTCATGGTGTGGATCGATCTCCACATGAACACCACCGCGTGGGACAAGGTGATCGCGGTCGCGGAAAAACTGACCCGTTCCCTGCCAGCGGAAGACAAAGGGTGGGTATCATGGGCTTTTGCCCTGCGGGAATTGAACCGGATCGAAGAGGCGCGCGCGGTGCTGCTGGAAGCGATGCCGTTGCACGGGAAAACGTGCGATCTGCTCCACTACAACCTCGCCTGCTACGAATGCCTGCTGGGCAATCTGCCGGCGGCGAAGCGTCACTTGAAAACCGCGACCCAAAAAGACAAGCACTGGAAGGAGGCCGCCCTCGAGGACACCGACCTTGAGGCACTCTGGCCGGACATCCGGTCAAAATAATCCGCAGAAAGGCTTCCCCGGCAGTAGCCAGACTTTACAGCCCGCCGTCTTCTGCGCTAATACTCGGCTTTGCGCCACTTCACAGGCGCGGCAAATTCCCCCGAAATCAAATTATGAAGACCATCCGTTCCTTCACTTCCGCATTTGTTTTATCCGCGCTGACCACCGCTGCGGCGTTGCAAGCGGGTTCCACCGAAACCAAATGGCTCGGTCACGACCGCAACCGCCCGCTGCCGACTGTGGTCGATCCGGGTGTCGCCAGCACGGCGGACAAACCGGGCAAGGCCCCTTCGGACGCGGTGGTTTTATTCGACGGTTCGAGTCTCGCGGCGTGGAGCGCCATGGACGGCCAGCCCACCAAATGGGTGAATCACGATGGCGCCCTCGAATGCGTCCCCGGCAGCGGATACGCGCGGACGCTGCGGAGCTTTGGCGAGTGTCAGGTGCACGTTGAGTTCGCCACGCCCAATCCCGCCCACGGCAACAGCCAGGGTCGCGGTAACAGCGGCTTTTTCTTCGGCATGGGCCGCTACGAAGTGCAGGTGCTCGATTCGTACGACAACAAAACCTACGCAGACGGTTCGTGCGGCTCGGTTTATAATCAATATCCTCCTCTCGTGAACGTGTCACGCAAACCAGGCGAGTGGCAGACCTACGATATTCTCTGGACGCCACCTCGCTTCAACGCCGACGGCTCACTCAAATCGGCGGCACGCGTCACGGTGTTCCACAACGGCGTGGTCATTCAAAACAATACCGAGCTTATCGGTGAAACCGGCTGGCTCGAACGCGCTCCGTACAAAGCCCACCCCGAAAAACTCCCGATTGCATTACAGGATCACGGCAATCCCGTCCGCTACCGGAATATCTGGGTGCGCGAACTCGGCGCACCGGCGAAACCTGAATATTACCTACCTGATGCGACGCTCGACAGTTATGTCGGCACCTACGGACGCTGGGAGTTCACCCGCAACGGGGGCACCCTGCTCATGAAGAGCAACGCCGGCAACGCAGAGTTGTTCGCGGAATCGCCGACGCACTTCTTCTCCAAGGTGGTCGACATTCAGGCAGAGTTCGATCCGGTCGAGCACACTGCCCGTGTAACAATTGGCGAAGACATCGGCGACGTCGTAAAGCGGAAGTAACCCGGCGGGACTCCTCAATCTCGTACTAGATTTCAAATCCGGGCTGTAAGAGGCCCGGATTTTTTGCGCCCGTCGTCCAGTACCGCGGATGACCCCCTGCCGCTTTAAGCCTGCAATCGCGACCAACAACGGCGACCGAGGCAGAAATCCATCTTAATCAGGGTAACTTTTAGGCTGGGTGCATCCGATATGACCGAGATTGTAAGGAATTGGCCATAAGACTCACATGATTGGCCTGATTTGGGCTTCAAACTCCACCATGGAAACCTCCGTCATCAATCATCCCGAGAGGGAGGCCGCTTCGAAGCCGATCTGTGTGGGGCTGACTTGCTGGTTCTGGCAAATGCGGAAACCCAAGGCCATCATCGAGCTTGCCCAAAAGATGGGAGTGACCGTCCAGCTCACTCAGAAAGTAAACGGACTTCATCGTGAGATTGTCGCGCAGGTGTCGGGGCAGAATGTCGACCGTTTTATCGGCGAATTCGTCCGTCACTGCTGAATCAGGATTCTCCAGAGCCGACGCGCGCCATCCGCAGATCTCATTCAGGTGGATAATTCCTCATAGGCTGCGGCGATATTCCCGGGCAGCCGATTGCCAGGTCCGGGAGGCAAGTGTAAGTCCGGGAATCCGGGAAGATTTTCGAGTTTGAATATCTCCTCCTTGTTTTTGCCCGCCTTGATTTCCTTCTCCACGTACGCCAACAGCGCAGCGATGTAGTCGCGGAACGCGAGGATGTCGGCATGGCCACCGCTGACCCCAAATTTCTGGCTTCCATGACCGAAGAGGTAGACCGCGTCGGCGGGATAATTTTTCACGATATCCTCCGTGGCGGTGAGCCAGGTCTTGAAACGACCACCGGCATTCCGGTCGATGACCGGATAGAGGCGGTTGAACACCAAATCCCCAACGTGGACGACATTGGCTTTTTCGAAATGCACCACGATGTCGCCACGGGTGTGGGCGGGCCGGAAATATCGTGCGGAAATCGTCTCGTCGCCAAAATCATGCCGCCAGGTTTCGGGAAAGGTTTCGTTGGGAACCACGGGAGCCGGCGCATTGGGATTTCGCTTTGCGGCGTTCAGCATGAGCTCCGGGACGTTCGCTTGTGCGACGATCGTTTTCGTCACGGGTTTAAAGACTCCATTTCCCCCGGTATGATCGCCGTGATGGTGGGTGTTGATTACCGCATCGAGCATCCGTTCGCCCCGCTCCGGCATGCTTTTGAGAAAGATCGCGGCCGTATCGGGAAACTGGGTGTCGACCGCCACCAACGCAGAAGAAGATCCCAGCCAGCCGATCGTGCCGCCGCGCCCGGTAAAATAACCCACATTGCGCCGAAGTGAGCGAAACTCGGTCACAGGCGTGGGAGCCTGGACGGGCGGGCCTCCCGCATTCGAACCGGCACCGTTGGGTTGGGCAAACAGGGCATTTCTTACCACCAAACTCAACGAGGCGACCGCCCCGGTTTTAAAGAGGAAATCACGACGGTTCATGCGTTTAGTCTACCCGACCGCAACGCTTGCGCCAGTTCATTTCCAAAACCGTGTAACCTTTGGTCTTTCGCGCGGTATTCCCCTGCACACCTACACTTATGAGTGCTCACCATGTTCCTCGCCGCTGCACAATTCCGTATTCCCTCTGCGTCCACCGCGGTTAAACTGCCCGACGCCATGGACACGTCGAACGATCACGAACTGATGATCGCCGTGCGCGCCGGGGAAATCCGGAAGCTCGGGGAACTGTTCGAGCGCTACCACCGGCGGCTTTATGGGTTTTTTGTGCGCATGACCAACCAGCCGTCGGTCAGCGAAGACCTCGTGCAAATCGTGTTCTACCGGATTCTCAAATACCGCCACACCTATCGCGACGAAGGGAAGTTTTCCGCGTGGATCTATCATCTGGCCCGCAAGGTGGCGGCCGATCACTTTCGGAAAAACGCCTCGACGCCCGCCGCCACGGATCCGGCTGACCTGGTCGAACACGCGGACAGCGGTGCACAACCCTCCGAACAGGCCGCCGCCAGCGAGGATGTCTCGCTGCTCCGGAAAGCCCTTTCGCATCTGCCGGTGGTCGATCGGGAGGTTTTGGTGCTCTCCCGCATCCAACACCTCGAACACAAGGAAGTCGCCCGCCTGCTCGATTGCTCGGTTGGCGCCGTCAAGGTCCGCGCTCATCGCGCACTCAAGGAACTTCGCGAGATCTATTTCAAAATCCGAAAGGAGAAAACCGCATGAACTGCCAACGAGTCCAGGACAGCTTTATCGACTATCAGGACGGCACCCTGCCCGCCGACGAATCCTCCGCCGTGCGCGCGCACCTCGCCAATTGCCCGGTCTGCCAGCGCGAATGGTCGGCGCTGCAGGAAATCACCCGCAAGGTGGACGCACTCTCTGACATTCCCGAACCAAGTCCACGACTGCGTGAACAATTCTACGCCATGCTCGAAACGCATCAGCGCGAAGCCGACGCACCGAGCCCCTTTGCCCTGGCGCGTGGCCGTCTCGACCGGTTTTTCGCCGCGCTACTGCCCTCGCAGCCTGCTCTCCAATTTGGTTTCGCCGCGGCGTTGTTGGTTTTAGGTCTTTTCGTGGGTCAACGTTTCCTGGCCAAACCTGCTGCATTCGTCCCTGACGATTCAGCCAAAGCTGAAATCGCGGATTTACGCAATCAGATCAACTCGATGGGCAAGCTCGTGACCTATTCACTGCTCCAGCAGCAATCCACGAGCGAACGCATGCGCACCGTTTTGGCGACGATGGACCTGAAAAGTCCCGACCGCAAGGTGCTGACCGATCTCATCGGTTCGCTGGCCTTCGATCCCTCGATCAACGTGCGCCTCTCCGCCGTTGAAGCCCTCGCCCAGCATTCGGACGACTCCCTGGTTCGCGCCGGCGTGCTTTCCGCCCTGCCCAAGGAAACCGCGCCGCTCGTCCAGGTCGCCATGATCGAACTGCTCGCCACCGCCCGCGACCAGGCCGCGAAACCTGTTTTTGAAAAACTCAGCCGGGATGAAGCCCTGGATCGGAATGTCCGTGAAGCCGCGCGCCGCGCACTCGCCGCTTTGCCTCAACCCGCCGGTCCCAGCGGAAATCCCACCGCCAACCTCGATTCAAATTCCCAACCCGCTCTTACATGAAAAACCGTCCGTCTTATTTTCTCCGCCTCCTGCTGGTGATCAGCCTCGGTGCGCTCGCGCAAACCTCTCTGCGCGCTGACGAGGAGGGCACCACCGCGACCGCAAAACTTTCGTCCCCGGGCAAGCCCGGCACTCTGCGAATCGACATGCCGTGGGCCGATCTGCACATCTCCGGCATCGACGGTGACACTGTGACCGTCGAATCCAGTCTCAAGCAAAAGGGTCGCAAAGAAACCCGGGGTGACGGACTCCGCCGTCTGGACGACGACGTGAGTTTCGAACTCAACGAACACGACAATATCATTTCGCTCTCGCTCGCCGGGGAAAATCCGTGGGGATCGCATGACGGCGAATTTAAAATCTCCGTTCCCCGCGCCCTGGCACTCGACGTCAAAACCGGAACCGGTGGCGACATCGAAATCAAAAATGTCGATGGCGACATCGAGATAAACAACATGAACGGCGAGGTAAAACTGGAAGCCATTTCTGGCTCGACCGTGATCAACACGATGAATGGCGAGATTCACGCCACCTACGCCAAACCCCCGCAAAAGCTCGTCTCCATCACTTCGATGAATGGCCAGATCGATCTCCGCGTGCCCGCGGAAACCAAGGCCAACGTTCGTCTCCGCACCCACAACGGATCGATTCTCACGGACTTCGACGACACGGTGCTCAAAACCAAGTCGGAAGGCAAAGGCGGCGGCGGGATTGACACCGCGCGAATCAGCGCCGACGCCGCCCGCATGGCGGCAGATGCGGTTCGCGACGCCGCTCGTCAGGCCCAGGACATCGCCCGCGCGGAACGGGAGGCGGACGACAAAAACGACTCGGATGATTCGGCCGACCGTTCGTCCTCCCGTCACATCCATGTGCCCCGCCCACCCCGTCCACCCATCGTCGTACCACCCATTATGGGAGGCAAACTGGTCAGTGGCACCCTCAACGGAGGAGGAGTGGACATCAAAATCTCCACCATGAATGGCGAAATCACCCTGCGCCGTTCTGATACGGGATCCAGTCCGGAAAACTCCTCCGAACCCGTCACCGTGAACTTCCAAAACCCTGACAATTTCACCGACGTGCGCGAGCGACACAGCAACGAAACCAGCACCGCCATCCTCGACGAATTGCGCCAGTATGTCCAACAGACCGCCACCCCGCTTCTGAGTCAGGGCGGCAAACTCACTGTCACGTTTCTCGACCTCGACCTGGCCGGTGAAGTCCGCCCGGACAAGGATGATATCCGCGTGATGACCGGCACGACGCTACCCCGCGCCCATCTGAAATTCCGTCTTGTCGACGCCAACGGCAAAATCCGCAAGGAAGGCGAACGCCGGCTTTCAGATTCCAACTATCAGAATTCCGCCAGCATCATGGGGCGCAACGATCCCCTCTATTACGACAAACAACTGCTCAAAGACTGGATCACCAGGGAATTTAAAAACCCCTGAACCTCTTATTTCCCCTCCGGCGCCGCCGGACCAAATCCATGCTTCATTCACCTATCATGAAAACACGCCTCATCACCCTGTTCGCCGGATTATTTTTCGGCGCCGGCCTTGCTCCTTTTGCAGGAGCCGCCGAAAAAGCCATCGACAATGTCACGGTCGTTTTTGAAGACGCCGAACACTTCACCGACGTACGCGAAAGCCGCACGGACATGATGAGCCCGGCGATCCTGGACGAAATCCAAACCTTCGTACAACGCACCGCCGCGACCCGCATCCGGCCTGAAAGCAGGCTCACGGTAACATTTCTCGACATCGACCTCGCCGGCATGATCCGGCCGGACAAGGACAACATCCGCCTGATGACTTCCACCGCGATTCCACGGGCCCATGTGAAATTTCAGCTTATCAATGCGGAGGGCAAAGTGAGCAAGGAAGGCGAGCGCCGGCTCTCCGATCCCAACTACCAGCAAAACCTGCTCCCGGCCACCCGCAATGATCCACTCGGTTACGACAAAGAGATGCTGAGAAATTGGATTCAGGGCGAATTTAAACGCGGGGACTAGGGAAAATTCAATTTTGCTCGAAGCGGACGGTAACCCACCGTCCGCTTTTTTGTCTGCATAGGGAAGAAACAGTGGTGGACGCACCTGCCGGCCTCCGTCACGATTTCTTCCAGCGATGCCTTCTCCCAAAAAAACTTCCGCCGCTTCCAAAGCCGGCACCGCACCGCGAAAGATTTCCGCTTCCGATAAAATCCGCGCGGCGACCGCTGCACCGAACGCCGCGAGTGACACCCCGATTCCGCTCTACCACTGGCTGCAGGAACGCGGTGCTGGTGTCCTGCTCCATCCCACCTGCTTTCCCGGCAGCCAGGGCTGCGGGGTTTTCGATGAGAACGCGATCCGCTTCCTCGATTTCCTTCAAGCCTCTGCCATCAAGTACTGGCAGGTCTGTCCGCTCGGGCCAACCGGTTATGGCGATTCGCCGTACCAGTGCTTTTCGGCATTTGCCGGCAATCCGTATCTGGTCGACCTCGCGGCCTTGGTGAAATTTGGCCTGCTTGAAACATCGAGCCTCTCAGGGCTCGCCCATCTGTCCCCCGACCGGGTGGATTACGGCGGGCTCTACCGGCTAAAACCGGGTTTGTTCGATGCGGCTTATACGAAATTCAAGCAGACCAAACCTCCGCTTCCCTATGGCGATTTCGATGTTTTCTGTCGACGCCAGGCCCATTGGCTCGACGCCTATGCCTACTTTCGTGCACTCAAAGACCACTTCAAAGGCGTGGTTTGGTGGGAATGGCCCGCCGAGCTGCGTGACTATCAACTTGCCCTGAAATCCCCGCTGCGCGCCAGGCTCGCCGACGCGATCGGCTCCTATCAGTTCAGCCAGTATCTTTTCTTCGGGCAGTGGACGGAAATCCGCGCCGCGGCCCGCACTCGCGACATCGAAATCATCGGGGATCTCCCGATCTTCGTCGCCAGCGATTCCGCAGACGCGTGGGCCAATCCCGGGTTATTCGAACTTGATCCAAAAACCTTTCTGCCCGTGGCAGTGGCCGGGGTCCCGCCCGATTATTTTTCCGCAGATGGCCAGCTGTGGGGCAATCCGCTCTATCGCTGGGAAGCGCACAAGGCGGACGGTTATGCCTGGTGGATCGCGCGGCTGCAGGCGTCCTTCGAGCTTTGCGATATCGTCCGCATCGATCACTTTCGAGGGTTCGATGCCTACTGGCGGATTCCCACGCCGGCAGAAACCGCCCGGAACGGGGAATGGGTGCCCGGTCCCGGACTCGATCTTTTCCAGGCATTCCGGACGGCATTTCCCGGCGCGCGCATCATTGCCGAGGATCTCGGGGTACTCACTGATTCCGTGATCAAGCTGCGGAATGATTCCGGCCTGCCCGGGATGTTTGTGCTGCAGTTCGCGTGGGGCAACGACGCGAAGAATAGTTATCTGCCGCACAACTCGGTCGCAAATGCCGTCATTTATCCCGGCACCCACGACAACGATACCACAAGGGGCTGGTACAAATCCACGAGCGAAAAAGAACGCGATCACGTGAGGCGTTACCTGCGCGTATCCGGTGACGACATCGCCTGGGATTTCATCCGGCTGAGTTACGCGAGCAGTGCGCGGCTCGCCGTCATATCGCTGCAGGACATTCTCTCGCTCGATTCCGGGGCGCGCTTCAACACGCCGTCAATCGCGCAGGGAAACTGGCAGTGGCGCTATCGCGCGGACCAGCTGGAAAAACTTTTGCCCGGCACCGCGGAATATCTGCATGCACTCGCCCTGCTGTACGGACGTTGATTGCAGAAGAAATACCGGAACTTTTTCCACAACGGAATTTCCGCGCACTTTTGTGCGCAGAATAAATTTTTGCGTATCGCAAATTTATTCGTGCAAGCCCGCGGAAATTTCACGACAATGATACATGGCCAAGAAAAAACCTGCCAAGAAAAAGGCCGCCAAGGCCGGCAAGAAAAAGAAAAAGTAACGCCCTAGTTGCGGTTTCTTTTCTCTCGACGCCGGCTCTCAGAGCCGGCGTTTTTTTCTGGAGGGAAATCAAGGCGACCGCCCGTGCAATGCGCTGGCATTGACGCCGGCCAATGCTCCCGGCTCACGGATCATTTCACCGCAGCCCAGACACGCTGCACGTCGTCGTGATCCTCGAGTTCCTGCAAAAACTCCCCCACTTCAGTGCGTGAAGCATCGTCGAGTTCGGGGAATTGCTTGGCCACATAACCGATCTCACTGGTGACCACATGCCAGCCATGTTGCTTCAGCCAGCCCGACACGGCGTGGGTCGCCGTCCGATCGGCGAGGAATCGTGCACCGTGTGCCTCCGCGGGAACATCGTCGTTCTCGGCATGGGTCAGCGGAGAAAAGTCGTTCGCTCCCGCCTCAATTGCCACGCCCTCCAGGTCGGGATTCGCCGTGGTCGTGTAGGCCTCGACGATCCCCACGTGGTCAAAGAGAAACTTGTTGCTGCCGGCCGCACCCATGACGCCTTTCTTGAAAAGATTCCGGATCTCCGGAGCCGTGCGCTGATGGTTGTCGGTATAGACCTCAACGATGAGTGCGACCTTGTGAGGTGCATAACCTTCATAGACGACATGGTCCATGGTTGTCTTGTCGCCACCGGTGCCGGTACCCTTGGCGATGGCGCGTTCGATGGCTTCGCGCGTGACGTTCGCCTTGCGGGCTTTTTCCAGCACTGCGTGCAGTCGCGCATTGCCCGCCGGATCGCCACCACCGAGTTTGGCGGCAACGGCAATTTCCTTCACCAGTTTTCCGACCGTCTGCCCTTTCTTGAGGTTAACGATCGCACGTTTTGCATGAAGCCATTGGCGTCCCATAAGACTGGAGATATAGCGAACTGGCCTCGTCCCGGGCAAGGCCGAAGACGTCGGGCAAGATTTTAGCATTTCAAGACCGGGCCAACCCACCCTATGGTCAGCGCCTATGCGTATTACCCTATTGCTTCGCGTTTCAGTTGCTTTGCTCAGTCTCCCCCTGTTTGTCCGCGCCGCTGCCGTACAACATCCGTTCCTGTGCACCGACTCTGCTGGAAACAAAGTGGTGAAAAGGACAACAGGTAAAATGGAAAGTTCCAGCCGGTAAAAAAACATTTACCATCATGGATGTTCAAAACCAATTTGGTTGACTGTA
>JBEHXD010000076.1:0-14356 GCA_048498875.1 Verrucomicrobiota bacterium | reverse complement strand
TTCCTACACCACCGCCCGCACCCGGATCGCCTACACTTATACTCCCGGGAGCGGCGCCATCAGTATCGCCAACGCGGTTTTTGCGGGCAGCCGCCTGCCGGACATGGCCACTGATATAAACTATCTGGATGCCACCCTGCGCTTTCAGATCACTGACCGTCTCTCCTGTCGCCTCGTCTATCGCTACCAAAGGGAGGATATCCGTGACTGGCACTATCAAAACCTCGATTCGACGCCTGTGGTGATCACCAATCCCGCCGCGGCACCCACCGCCATCATCCTGGATGGTGGTCCACACAACTATAACGTGAACCGTTATGGCCTGATCTTCCAAATCAAGCTGTGAGACGGCGCCCGCTCACCAGTGAGCGTTCCTATTGCCGTCCCTTTTGACATGAAAACCGTTACCAGCCTCCTCCTCGCCATTCTCACCTTTTCCCTGCTGAACGCCGCCGATGCGCCGGCCGCATCCCGCACGATTCCCATTCATGCCGGCGTGGGCAACGCGATGAAATTTGATGTCACCAGTCTCACGGCAGCGCCCGGTGAGAGCATCAGGATCGTCTTCACCAATTCCTCGACTCTGCCCAAGGCGGTCATGGGCCATAACTGGATCCTGCTCAAAGCGGGCACGGATCCGGTCGCTTTTGCCCAGGTCGCCGCGACCGAGGCCGCCACCGGTTACATCCCGGCAAAGTTGGAGGAAAAAATGATCGCCCACGTCAACCTGCTGGGTCCGGGAGAGTCGGGTGAAGTAACCTTCACCGCGCCAGCCGAGCCCGGGGTTTATCCTTTTCTTTGCAGTTTTCCCGGACACTGCGCCGTGGGCATGAAGGGCACGCTCACGGTTAAAAAATAGAACCCGACGAAACACGGGGCCTGCGCAGGTGTGAACGAGCGTTCAACCTACCGGTGCCCGTGATCACTTGTCCGTTTCATTTTGAAACTGTAACGAACTCAGCCGGCGATAAAGTCCGTCGGGATTTCCGGAAAGTTCCGCGTGGGTTCCCCGCTCGACAATCCGTCCGTGCTCGAGAACCAGGATTTGGTCGGCGCGGCGCACGGTGGCGAAGCGATGCGCGATGACAAAGGTCGTGCGTCCGGTCATCAACCGTTCAAGTGCGTCCTGCACGAGTCGCTCGCTTTCGCTGTCGAGGGAACTGGTCGCCTCGTCGAGGACGAGGATGGCCGGATCCTTCAAAATCGCCCGCGCGATCGCGATCCGCTGACGCTGTCCCCCGGAAAGCTTGACGCCACGCTCGCCCACGATGGTCGCATAGCCCTCCGGAAAGCGGTCGATGAATTCAACCGCGTTCGCCTTCACCGCCGCCGCTTTAATCTCCTCCAGGGTGGCGTCTGGTTTTCCATAGCGGATATTTTCCGCGATCGAACCACCAAAAAGCAAAACATCCTGTGGTACGATCGCCATTTGTCCGCGCAACGTCCGGAGATCGTACTCCCGGACGTCACGCCCGTCAATTTGCAGGCAGCCTTCCTCCAGCGTGTAAAACCGGAACAACAGCGCAGTCAGGGTGGTTTTTCCGGCGCCACTTGGACCAACCAGCGCCGTGACTTCACCCGGTCGCGCCTTGATTGAGATTGCCGTAAGCACGGTCATTTCCGGACGTGACGGATAGCGAAAAGTCGCGTCGCGAAACTCGACTTCGCCACGCAATCGAGCAGTGGGTCTGACCTCGGATGAAGCTCCCCCGCGGGCGTCCAGGGCGATTTCCGGAGTCTCCCGCAAAAGTTCACGCACGCGCTGGCTGGCGCCGACAGTTTTTTGTACCTGACTGTAGAGTTCGGCCGCCTGTCCCATCGCGCCGGCCACGAAAGTGCTGTATAAAACAAACCGTGTGAGCTCCCCGGCAGTGATCTGGCCCGTTTGGAGCAGACCGGCCCCGAACCACAGCACGATCATAATTCCACCAAACATCGCCACTGTAAAACCCGCAAAAAATATGGCCCTCAAGCGCACTGCCGTCAGTGAGGTCGCGAGCGCGCGTTCATTCCCCTGCCGATAGCGTTCCAGTTCGAACGCCTCGTTGGCGAAAGCTTTTACGCTGGCAATGGCCTGCAGGGTTTCCTCCACAATGGTTCCGGTTTCGGCCAGACGATCCTGCGCGTCCCGGGCCAGCCGCCGGAGTTTCCGGCCGAAAGTCACCGCCGTGCCGATCAGAAACGGCACCGTGCAAAGCATCGCCATCGTCAATTTGGCCGAGGTGAGGGAGATCAAAACCAAACCACCCGTCAACATGACCGCCTGCCGGATGAGTTGCGGTACGGCGGAAATCAACCCCGACTCCAACTGCGCGATGTCGCCGGAAATCCGGCTCGCCAGCTCACCGACCCGGCGCTGGGCAAAAAAAGCCATCGGAAGCCCGATGATTCGACCGTAGGTGTCGCGACGCAAATCCGCGAGGGCAGTCTGACCCACCCGGCCAAAGGAAATCACTGCAGCGGCACTGGCCAATGCCTGCACCGCGACCGTGCCCGCAAGGATTGTCGCGATGCCATTGAGCGGAAGCGTCCCAAGCAAAGGCAAAGTAGCTCCGCCCGGATGCAGGGCTGCGTCAATCAATCCGCCCGCCAGCAGGGGAAAACAAAGCCCGGCGACGCTGCCGGTGAACAGACTCAGCATTCCCACCAGAAATCGCGTCCGATAGGGTTTCAGGTAGCGAAGGATCTCGACGGTTTCCCGGAGCGAGGCCCAGTCGAGCCTGGCTTTGGGCGATTCCGAAACTCGGACGTGAGGGAAATGACGGGGCACGGGATTAGTTTATGCCATTATCAACTAGGCGACCAACGTAAATATTATCGACTGGTTTCCGGAAGCCGCAATCAGGATGCAAACCAGGCCGATTCACACTCTCTCAAGTCTCCGGGCAATCAACCTGCGATTGAGCCCATGCGGTCACGGGTTATTCAACGACGGTTTTGATGGAACGTTTTGCCGTTATCATCTCCGACGCCCCGCTGGCCGCGGATCATCCCTTAACCTTGAAGGTGTAGAGTGCATATTCGCCCAGGGACCATGCGGGAGTCCGGCTCAGCAGCCGGTCGGTCTGCCAGAGAAAATTGCAGACCCTGCTGCCCAATCGCGAAAGCAAGTGAACGCGGTACCACGCGGGATATAAGATCGAATATCCCCTGGTGTGGGTAATCAGAAATTCCTCACCAAAAGCCCGCCTGATTTGTCGCGGTGAAAAGCACCGGCTTTCAATTTGGTGAACGTCGGAATAGCCGCCCCAAATTTCCCGGGCCCGGCTGAAAGCCCGCTTGAATCTCAACTTCAGCAAATCAACCAGCATATCGAACAGGTACCATTTGTTCACGAAGGTGAGGACCATCGTACCATTCGGTCTGATCCTGTTTTTCAGAATCCGTGAAATGCCACGCAAATCAGCCACGGTGTTGAGCGCGCCGAAAAAAACGTAGACATGATCGAATTGCACTCCGGGGAAAAGTGCTTCCAGGTCCTCGGGCGCTCCGACCGCAACCCGTACATTCCCCAGTGATTGATCATGAATTTTTTTGCCGGCACTTGCCACCATTGCGGGAGCAATATCGATCCCATAAATTTTTCTTTCCGGGTAGATGGCACCAAAATGGGCCGTGTCCATACCCGTACCGCAACCTATCTCGAGTACATTCACAAAGGAGCAGGCTTTTACCTCCTCCCTGAATGACTGCCGGATTCGCTGGGCAATTACATTACGCCAATAACGCTCCTCATATGAACAGGCTTCGTGGTCATAAAAGTCGGCAACCTTCTGGTAATAGGAATTGCTAGGCATATTTACTGTAATCGTAGCCCAAACCGACATGTTGCACCATCGCGGCCATGTCCAATTCCCCGCTCCTGATTTCAGCGCTCAATTGATCGGGAAAAAGTCTTTTAATCAAATCTGCGTCCAATAGGTCGGGAAACCATTTCTCCGCCAAACGGCTGAACTTTTTTTGCACCATCGCTTGATATCCTCCGCCGTGCGGTGAAAGCACATTAAAATTAATACCACGATGGGACGACAGCTTCTTGTGAGGATCGGTTTTCAGGCACCACTTGATTTTCCTCAGGCCGTTATATGCCGCGTAGAAAAATTTATTGATGCAGTGGGTTGGAGCGGACGAGTGCTGGGACGCTCCCCCTGATGTCCCTGGATAATAACGGTCCACCCAATTGTTGATTTGAATGAATTTCCGGTATGCGTCCAATCCCGCGATGGGAATTAGATTTTTGGCTTCGGTGGCGGTGTAAAAATTTCTATTGGCAATCAACGAATCCGATTCGTCCATAATATAGCTCAAACATAATGGAGGCTGGCTATTTCCCTCGGGAAAGAGATTTAGCAGTCCCCTCCATATATTGTAGAGCCAAAGGCATTGATTCCGTGTGATTATAAACACATCGAGATCCACCATATTGTTGTGATCCTTGGTCGGATTCCCGGCCGCGAGCGAGCCTGATACTCCAACAAATTTAACGAGGGGATTCCGCCCCATACTCTTGAGACTAGCCAACCGTGAATTGATCATACTCCGCGCAGTGGCTATTTTGGTCGCCTTAACCGAGATTCGATCCTGAAGGTCTGGCAATCCCGCAAACCCATCCCTCAAAATCAATCTTCCCCCAGACTCCAGCTGGTTTAATATCCTGAGGAATTCGGTTCCGGTGGAGTGTCCAAGCCTGGCCGCCATCTCCTCGATGCCAATCACGTCATTGAATACACCGGCATAACAAACGAAAGTCGCGATGCCTGCGGAGAGCGGCAGGTCGGACCAGATATTTTTGGGCGTGCTCATGATCAACCTTTTTGCGCCGGTTTGGGATCAATCCCGCTTGTCACGGACTCGCCTCAAACAGATCGCAATGCCATCTCCAGAAATTATCCGGGGAAATGCAGACCGATTATGGTAACGGACTTGTTACCCATCGCCGATTCCACGCGATGAAGCGTCACCCATCATCCAGCCTATGAATACGCTCTCAAGCCCCACCTGGGTGAAATGGCGGATCGGTCTTTCGACCGACCAAAATCTGAAGTGCCGGCCAAGGCCACGCGTCAAGGCTACACCAGTAGTCCGGCGGACAGATTGTTTCGGATCATCTCGTCAACCGTGGGATGCTTGAAAGAATACCCTGCAATGAGCTCCGGATGTTTCGTCGAAACGATATTCGAAAAAGTAAAGGCCTCCCTCACCGTCCGTCCGTACCGTTTCTCGATTTCCGGGGTGGAGAGCCTTTCTATTTCGACGCCGGTGTATCCGGCCAGTTTTTCAGCGAATTCGAGCTGGGTGACATGAGCTCCGGGCGCAAAAAGATTATAATATCGCCCGGGAGCGGAATTTCTCACGGCATGAGCGATCAAGCCCGCGCAATCCTCGACGTCGAGCAACGACATCAAGTTTTTCCCGTCACCAAACAGGGGAATTTTCCGCCGGTATTTAATGCTTTTGAGATAAAAGCTGTCGAACCAGGAGCCCGGGCCAATGATCCACGGCGGTCGCACAATGGTCACCGGAATGTCTCCGCTCTCCAACGCCTCCATCCACGGCCTTTCCGCTTTGATATATTCCCGGGCAAAAGCCGTCGGCTGTATCGGATGTGTTTCATCCACGGGAATGTGCCCGCAATCCCCGTAGACCAGCGTGCCACTGACATAGATCGTATGTGGCGTGGTGGTTCTTCCCCGAAGATGACTTATGATCCGTCGATTAGCTCTGGCTCCTCCCCACGCCGCGAGATAACGTCCCAACCTCCCCCGTCCACTTCTTCTCGCCAGATGAACAAATGTATCCGGAGAAAATTGATCCAACAGGGAAAGATCAAACGATTCAAGACTGCCGGTGTAGGTGTTGATTTGCTCCAGCTCACGAAACTGGGTGCGGCGGTGAACGAGCATCATCAGCTCATTCATCTGCCGGTTGGCTTGCAACTGTCGCGTCAACACTGCCCCGATAAATCCCGTCCCACCCAATAAAAATATTTTTTTCCGGTCTTCCATCTCATCCTCCGTGTGGAATAAATCTAAAATTAAATCAGTCGTGTTGTATCTGCGCATTTCCAGGGCCAGGCAAGTGGCGCGCCTCAACGGTCTTCATGTTCCGGATTCACCCGCCGTCAACTCAAAGGCACTGTCATGAAACGGAAAGTCGCCCTGATCCTGCCGTATTTCGGAAAACTGCCCGATTATTTTGGCCTGGCTTTGAAGTCTTACGAATCCAACGCCGATTTTGACTGGTATATCTTCACCGATGACCGGACGCCTTACGACTTTCCGGCGAATGTCTTCGTGACTCACACGACCCTGGATCAGCTTAAGCGTCGGTTTCAGGAACATTTCGATTTTCCTCTGCAGCTCGAACGTCCTTACAAGCTCTGCGATTACAAGCCGCTCTATGGCCACCTCTTCGCCGGCTATCTGAAGGGCTACGACTTCTGGGGGCATTTCGATCCGGATGTTATTTTTGGCCGGATCAATAATTTCGTCCCCGATGAACTCTATCAGCACTACGACAAGATTTTTGACCGGGGTCACTTCGCCCTGTACCGGAATACTCCCGCCGTGAATCTCATTTATCGCGAGCAGGTCGCCAATTGCGTGTCCTATCGCGTGGTTCTCGCCAGTGAGCGAAACTGGGCTTTCGACGAACGGGACGACGGCGTGAACGCCTTCTTTGCGGAGCGAAATCTGAAACTCCATACCAGCTCTCGCATCGCCCACATATTTTATGGCGACTATGCACTGAGATTACACGGTGAAGCCAAGGGCCCCGGAACAAAATCCGGTCAGTCCTGTTTTGCCTACGAAAAAGGCGGTGTTTACCGTTACTTTTTATCAGCCGGTAAGATCCACCGGGAGGAGTTTATGTACATTCACCTGGAAAAACGCCCGATGGAAATCCTTTGTCCGGATACGTCCGCGTATTTGATTTACCGCAACGCGTTCCGTGAACCCAGGGCCATCACCGGTGATTTCCTGAGAACGGCCAACCCGGACAGGATTTTCTACCGCTATTTCTGGAGGAAGCGTAGGTTCACCACCCTGATCCGCACCTACTGGCGAATTGTGGTGTTGGAAAAGGATTATAAAAGAGTGGCCGCCATGCTCCGAAGGAAAATCCGTTTCGTGCCGGGTATCCACCGGGAGTCCGTCCAATGAGACTCCGCCGCATTTTTGCACTCGTGCCCGACTGCCACGTGGCCGGCTGGAGATATTCCGAAGTCTGGCGGAGACATTTTTACGACGGACTCAAACAAGCCGGCGTTGAGGTCATCCTTCCCCGGGACATTGACTTCGGCTGGGCGCGTCCACCGCAGACGGTCGACCCATCGCGCACAGCCGATGTTCGCAGTCGTGTAAGCGAAGCACTGCTCGCACAGATTTTGCCGGCAGATGGAGTTCGCCCGCAGGCGGTGCTCTCCTACTGCTTCTCGCACGATCTCGAGTGGGAGCTTGTGAATCGTGTTCGCGCGGCAGGAATTCCCTGGATCAATTTTTTTTGTGACAGCCTTTATGCATTTGACTGGGTTTCCGCGCTCTCCGCCCGGACCTCCCTGAACTGGTTCGTCGAGTCGGAAGCCGAAGAGCGCTACCGCGCCCTGGGTGTGCCTTGTCTCCGGGCACCCTACGCACTTAATCCCGAAGCAATCCCTGACGCGTCCTGCGACGCTCCCTTCCGGTCGCTGCTCTTTATCGGTACCGCTGGCCGCAGTCGGATTCGCACGGCCACATTCATCCGACTCACGGGCGTGGATATCCACCTGCGTGGATGGGGTTGGGAGGAAGCACTGGAAACCCGGCGAAGCATGGCACGTGTCCGTTCCGCCCCCGGCAAGCGTGTGGTCCGGTTTCTCCTGCGGACGCTCCTCGGCGCCCGGGTTGGCGGATATCTCGATCACGCCACCATGCTCGCGGAGTTGCGGAGGTCGGCGGTGGTGCTTGGGCTCAATGAAGGCGGAGACGGAAAAAATGCCCTCAATTACCTGAAGCTCCGGGACCTGGAGTTTCCGGGAATGGGCTGCTGTTACCTCGCCCAGCATCACGCGGATCTCGTGAGTGCCTTTGAACCCGGCAGGGAAGTTATTACGTTTCGGACACCGTGGGAGGCAGGGCAGCTCGCGAAGGAGCTGGCGCGCCATCCCGCCAAATGCCGGGAAATCGGACGCCGTGCCCGGGCGCGGGTGTTGGCGGAGCATACCTGGCCGGCAAGACTTTCCCTCCTTGAGTCACGACTGTAACTCCGATCCTGATCCCGGTCGTATAATGAAGATACTTGTAGTCTCCCCCAGGTTTCCCTCTCCCGCTCTCCCCATGCGCGGCGTGTCGAACAACGAGCAGTTCCGACTGATGAAAGCGGGCGGGCACACGGTCCGCGCGGTGGTGCCGTTACCGTGGGTGCCTCCTTTGATCCCGCGACCGGGCTGGCGCGCCCAGCGGGCCATCCCGCTGGTGGAATCGGACGATGGAACGGAGATCGCCCATCCGCGGTATCTTTCGCTCGGATCCACCGCCAAACGATTCCCCGTCACCGTTGGAGTGCAACGACGCCTTTTTTGGAAGGGCCTGCAACCCTCGGTCTCTTCATTTGTGGCGAATGGCGGGCAGATCATCCACGGCCATTCCGCCGGCCTTCCCGGTTGCATGGCCGGACGTACTGGAAGCGCCAAACTCGTCATTTCCATCCTTGATGACGAACTCTTCGATATTGCCCCCGCCTCACCTCCCCAAAGGAAGGTGATCGTGGATACCCTGCAAAGGGCGGATGCGGTGGTCTACCTTTCTCCGCTTCTGATGCGCCTTGGACTGAAGGCCGCCGGACCGCACAACGCTTGCGTGATTCCTCTCGCCATTGACGTCTATGACGACCTTCGTCCGCACCGCCCGGCCTCATTTACCATCTCGACTGCCGCGCGACTCATCGAAAGAAAAAAGATCCACGTGCTCATTGAAGCTTTTGCCGCGTTCAGCGCCGGCGTCCCCGAAGCGCGGCTCGTCGTAATGGGTGACGGGACTGAACGTTCCCGCCTCGAAAAACTGGCGGTTCAACTCGGCATCGGCCAAGCGGTACAATTCACCGGCCACCTGACCCATCGCGAAGTCGTCTCCCGAATTGCCGAGTCCCATCTCTTCATTCTCCCGAGTATCCGCGAGTCATTGGGCACCGTGTACTTTGAAGCCATGTCTCAAGGCGTGCCAACCGTCGGCACATTGGAGGAAGGCATCGCCGACTTTATTGTGGACGGTGAGGACGGTTTCCTTGTCCGTCCCGATGATCCAAAACCGCTGGTGCAACTGATGCGTGCGTTGCACGGATCACCGGAACTTTGGGGCCGCGTCTCTGCGGCAGGACGTGCCTCATTCGAACGAATTGGCGCCCGCTGGACCGATTCCGTGTCCGCTCATCTGGCCTTGTTCGAGCGATTGATCCGGACCGAACGTCCGCAGTAAATAAACCTTCCAAGTCGACCATGATCTATCGCCCACAAGCATCCGTTGTTCGAGATCGAGCCCGTGGACTGACCCGTTCGAGAAACGCACTATTTAAGGAGAACGCTTCAATAGAGGATTACGGTTCATGGATATCAGCCCAATCAGCTTACAATTTTTGACTGCCCGGTCCAAATGCAGGTGCAAACACGCATCCAGGAAATTGCCCAACAGCGACCAAACCAGCCACCCCCTTGAAGCGGTGCCGTGAAGCGCGGTAAAATAATCCAACGCCAACACCCTCTTGAAATACGCCTCTTCCCCCGCCAAGCGATTCGAAGGACTCTTGTCATGGTAGGAACAGGTATCCCTCAAAATGAATATCCCCTGTTCTGGCCGCAGCCTGATCGTGATGCCATAATTTTCCCCGATACCATGGGCACCAAGTTTTTCGTTGTACAAATTTCCCAGCAGCCAGTCCCTTTTGATCATGGCCGCGGACAAATAATAGACCTGAGTCCGGAAAAATGGTTTGGAGAATTGCGTCAACACGGGCCATCCCGCCTTCGAGAGGCCGTTGCCGCGACGCCGATAATACCGCCCTATCGATTTCCGGAGAACCCCACTACTCACATGATGGTCGGCGTCTTCCAAATCGGTCCAGATGCTAAGCTGAAAGAGGAAATTCCAGATCAGGCGAAAAAGCGAGACCCCTGGCGGAGTGATGTCCCATCCTCCGGCCATATTCTTCTCTATGACCAAACCCGTGACGACAAGTGCGGCGGAATGGCGGTTGAAAAAATCGAGGCAACTGACCACGTAATTTTCATCCACCAGATTATCGTCGTCGAGCACGAGCACAAAATCTCCCGTGGCCCTGCGGATACCTTCGTTGCGTTGGACGCAGACCGAGGCTTCAGTCCGCAACAGACAGCAAGAATTGAATTCAAACCTGCCTTTAATTTCCAAAACATCAATCGGTGTGTCACTCGAATCGACGATGATGACCTCGTAAATGGCGAAGTTTTGGGCATGCAGGGCAGCGAGTGTCTTGAACAAACTTTCCTGCCGGTTTCGGGTGGGGATTATGACCGAGACTTTTTGCATTTAGATGAATTGGAAAAATGTCCGCTGCCAAGTGATGTTAACGGTCACGATCAACCGAGCCAAGAAGGTAATGGTTTGGCCCGCGGCCCGGTAATACGCAAGATGGCCGGAAGCGTGACATCAATCTTTCCTGTGTGCGCATGCGGGGCGATGGAACTGATGCCCGGCACGGTTCGTTCCAATTTTCGCGAAAATTCGCGCCTATTTCCATGACCAGGTTGAGACAGAAGGAAACGATTTACGATTTGTCGCTGCTGGCGCTGATCTGGTTTGGCGGGATGTTGGTCGTAAATATTACCGGGGAATTTCCGCTCAATGATGATTGGGGATATGCGACCACCGTAAAGCGGCTGCTTGATGAGGGTCTGTTCCGTCCCACGGGGAATACGTCGATGTCGTTATTCACGCAAACCCTTTGGGGGGCTCTATTCTCAAAGATGGCGGGTTTTTCGTACCTTACGCTCCGGTGGTCATCGCTCGTCGCCGGTTTCATCGACATTATGGCCGGTTATTTTCTGATGCGGGAGGTTCATCCGTCCCGGAAACTGGCCCTGTTGGCGGCCGCAACCTTTGGTTTTTGCCCACTTCACGTGTGTCTCGCGTGCAGCTTCATGACCGATGTTCCGTTTTGTGCGATGTTCGTTTCGGCCGCACTTTTTTTTGTCCGCTATTTAAAGGACCGTGGCACGCGAGACTATGCATTGGCCGCGACCTTCTCGGTGGCAGCCGTGCTTTGCCGGCAGGTGGGACTCTGCTTGCCGCTGGCGTTTGGCGTTTGCATTTTGCTCAGGGACGGAGTTCACCGCCGCCATTTGATCCGGTCGGCCATTCCACTGATTTTGTCGGCCGGCTCGCTGGTCGCACTGAACACGTGGATGGCCAGGCGAGGGTTCACGCCGGCGATTTATCAGGTGAAGGAAGCCCAAGTTGCGGCGCTCTGGACAACTCCCTCGGAATTGGTGCGCATCGCCTCAAAAAACATCCTGCGCTTCGGACTGGAACTTGGATTGCTTTTATTACCCCTGCTGCTGGTGGCGAGCTCACGCATGCGCGCATTACCCACTCATCCGGTCGCGCGTCGGACGACCTACGTTGCCGTGGGTGCTTTTATTGCCATGGCACTGACCACGATGATTTCCGCCCGGAAGTTGCTTCCGCTGGAAGATAATACGCTCAATTCAACAGGCCTCGGCCCCCTCCTGTTGCGAGACACCAGTATCTTGAAGCAGCCCGATTTTGACGCGTTGCCGTGGGGGATAATATTTTCGTTCACGATCGGCAGCTTGGTGGGAGGGTCATTAATGATCATGATCCTGTTGCCCAAGTTGACCAAATGGGGCATTACGCAACTGAAGTCGTTTCCCCGGATTCGAATTCCCCCCCTGCAAACACCCACGGCATTATTGCTGCTTTCGACCGCGATTTACCTGGTTCCGGTGTTGGGTATGTCTGGATTTTTTGACCGCTATTTATTGCCTCTGATACCGCTTCTTCTCGCGAGCTTGCTGGCTGTGGTCAACCACGATGAGGGCGATCCCGGGACGAGTTTAATCGGTGAAAGGCTCGCCGTTGGGTGCGTGGTGTGCAGCACAGTCTTTTCATTTCTCGGCACCCACGACTACCTTTCCTGGAACCGAAGCCGTTGGGAAGTCCTTAATGACTTGGTTGAGGTTCAAAAAATCAGCCCGGAGTCCATTGACGGCGGATTCGAGTTCAATGGACTCCACTTCTACTCGCCGTACCAGGTGAAGACGCCCGGTAAAAGTTGGTGGTGGGTGAAAGACGACCTCTATCTCGTTACATTCGGTCCCGTGGAAGGATACGAATCAATCGGAAAACATTCGTTCAACCGATGGTTGCCGCCCCGCACCGGATACATTTACACGCTCAAAAAAATCCTCCCGCCGGCAGAATTATCGGCCGAAAAAGATGCAAACGCCGGTACCCATTCAAAAAAACCAGACTGAAATCCCTGGCTGCCGAGACAAAAAAACCGGACTCAGCCCGCTCCCACCGGTCGCAAACGCAAAACATCTCGATGCACGTCCAATAGCAGAAGATCTCCCCCGAGCTTGATCGCTCCAGGCTCAAACCTAAACTCACCATCGCCAATGTCCGAGGCGCCCACTCCCCAGCTCCAAAAATCGAGTTCCTCGCCAGCTACTCCACGCTTCGCGGGACCGACGGTCGCAGTGTGCGCCGCTATATTTACCCTCGCTATCGTCGAGCTGGGGTTAACGGAGTTCTGGCCATTGCCAGATCCATTCGCCAATGCCAAAGCGGATTTGCGACCGGTGATACAAAGCGATGACCCGCTCGACTATATGCCGCGGTCGCACAAACCCCACCTATTCTCGCGGTTCACCGCCGAGGAAGGCCTGCCAGGAATGAGCGGAACCACTACTTTCACCACCAATGAATTCGGGTTCCGGGGACCACCGCTGGCCGTCCCCAAAGAGCCCGGGGAATATCGGATTTTTCTGGTCGGCGGCAGCACGACGGAATGCATGATCATCGATGATACGCAATCACCTGAACGATTGCTGCAGCGCTTGCTCACGGATCACATGCCAGGGCGTCGTGTGCGCGTCTACAACACGGGAAAAGCCGGCGCCCGCAGTTACGACCATGTGGCAATCGTGGCGCATCGGATCGCGCAGCTGGAACCCGATCTTATCGTCGTATTTGCCGGGGCGAACGACCAGCGCGCCGCAATCCTCAACGCAGACTACCTGCAACCGCACCGTGACCGTCCGGCAAACCACTCATTTGTCTTGCTGCTGAAGTTCGCCGCGACCGAATTTCAAATTCCCCGGTTACTCCACGCGGTCATCCATCGTCTGGCCGGCCTGACCGAGCGCGAGCAACTGGAGCAAATTGCAACCACTTCCCGCATTCGCACACAGGTAGCCTTGAAGCTAAACAAACCAATTTCGGAAAAGACGCCCCGGACTGACGTCATCCCCTACGGGCGCAATCTGGCAACGCTGGCGGGAATCACCAAGGCACAGGGCGCGCAAATGCTATTCGTCACCCAAGCCAGCACTTGGAACAGTCCGATAGACCCGAATACCGTTCGCTGGCACTGGATGAATTACGTTGATGGCACAGTCTATCGTGAAGATCTGATGGACTCGGCACTTGAGTCGTACAACGAAGAGATGCGTCGTGTGGGTGCGGCGCAAGGAGTTCCTGTCCTCGATCTCGCTCGGTTGATCCCAAAGTCACTGGATTACTTTTTTGACGATATGCACTTTAACACGAAGGGGGCGGCGATGTTTGCCTCGCTCATTGCGCAGTCTGTCCAGGATCAGAAGCTCCTATCCTCTACACTGCCAGCGGCCGGAGAGCGGAATAAATAGAACCATCGTGATTCAATGTCTTGCGAACGGACCACACACTGCGGAAGTTCAATCACCGCCGAAATTTTTTTGGATGGGTTCGCCGGATGGCCGTCAACCACTCCAGTCACAGGATTCCGCGCAGTGCTAATCTCATCGGCAAAGACCTTCCGGCATGATTCCGGTAATCATCGTCCTTTCCAACCGCTGTCCTACGGCAGAATCCGCCTGATTCCATCGCGGCCTTCCATTGATTCGGTCGATCTTAGTCGCTACATTTATAGCATCCATGCCTGAGACGCGCACTCCCAAGCTTCCAAACTTCCTGGTGGCAGGCGCAGGTGAATCGGGGACGACCTCCCTTTGCTGCTACCTGAGGCAGCATCCTCAGATTTACATGAGTCCGGTCAAGGAACCGAACTTCTTTGCGGCTGAAGACATTCTCTCCCTGCCGAATTTCAAACCCCTGGCAGAGGG
>JBEHXD010000075.1:0-14617 GCA_048498875.1 Verrucomicrobiota bacterium | reverse complement strand
CGGCCTGAGGCGAGCAACCGCTGGCCAGAAGCAAAAGGCAACCCGCCAAAAACGAGACGATCGCGACACGAAGCGTGAAAGGTCGTTGCATCTCGATTGGTTCAGCGGAGCTCGTGAACTGCAGGCCGGGCTTTGCTCGAATTCTTTTTCCCGCTCACGAAATGAGTGCGGAAAAGAGTCCGGCCGGGCTCGCGACCGCACGGGATTTGGGGGAGAAATTCCACGATAAAACTATCGGGGCGGAAAAAAATCGGGCAAGCACTTATCTTGAGGGGAAGATCGGTCAGTCTGCCGCCGCCGCCGGAGCTGGCGATCCCTACGGGGCTTTCGCCGCCGGTGCTTTGGCGGGGAGCGCGCGGGTGTCGTTGACGGAGATGCCGCCGTCGACGAGCAGGGTCTGTCCCGTCACGTAGGCGCTCGCATCACTGGAGAGGAAAATCAGTGCACCGGTGAGATCGTCGATGGCGCCGGGACGGCGCAGCGGGATTTTATCGCTCAAGTACTTTACCCAGTCGGCGTTTTCGTACATCACCGCGTTTTGGGAGGTTTTGAACCAGCCGGGCGCAAGGCAATTGACCGTCACGCCTTGCGGTCCCCAGTCGGCGGCGAGGCTCATGGTGAGCTGCTTGATGCCGCCGCGGCTGGCCCCATAGGGACCGAGCCCCGCGTAGCCGGCGACCGACGTGACGGAGCCGATGTTGATGATCCGGCCGCGTCCGGCGGCAATCATGTGACGGGCGACGGCCTGGGCGACGAAGAAGGGGCCGCGCAGGTTGGTGTCGAGAATGGTGTTCCAGTCCTCCCACGCGACTTCGAGCGCGGGTTTGCGGATGTTGCATCCTGCGTTGTTGATCAGGATGTCGATTTTTCCAAAATGCCCATGAGCGGCGGCGACTGCGGATTGAATGCTCGCGTGTTCGCGCACGTCGAGCGCCAGCGGCAGGGCGCGACGGCCCTGGGCGGTGATTTCGCGCGCGGTGGCGTCGAGTGAGGCGAGCGTGCGGCTGGTGATCGCGACATCCACCCCGGCCCGGGCGAGTGCGAGGGCGAAATGTTTGCCGAGACCGCGGCTGGCGCCGGTGACCAGGGCGATTTTTCCCGAGAGATCGAAAGGATTCATGAAGAGAAAAATTAACGGCTAGGGTTGAAGAATCACCTTCATGTATTTGGCCCCATCCTTGGCGCTGAGCTTCTGAAACCACTCGACGCCCTCGGAAAGTGGGGCAACGGCGCTGATCATCGGTTCCACGCGAATGATCCCGCGCGAAATGAGATCGAGGCAGAGCGGATATTCGCCGGCGGAGGAGCAACTCCCGTAAAGCGTAATCTCGCGGGTCACCACCGCCTGCAGCGGGAAATCGATTTTCGGAGCGAGATTGCCCACGAGCACAGCAGAGCCGCCGCGACGAAGCGTGGCGAGGGCGAGATTGAGCGTGGGCCCGACCCCGACCACTTCGAAGGCGCAGTCGGCGCCGCGACCGCCGGTGAGTTTGGCTACTTCCGCCGGCACGTCGCAGGCGTCGGATTTCAGCGTATGCGTCGCGCCCAGTTCCCGGGCCAGCGCCAGGCGGTTCTCCGCGAGGTCGCAGGCGATGATCTGTCTGGCCCCGGCCCAGCGCAGAGCCTGGATAACAAACAGCCCGATCATGCCCGCGCCCACCACGACCGCGGTATCGGTGGGTGCAACGCGGATGCGTTGCACGGCGTGGATCGCGATCGAGACCGGCTCGATCATCGCTGCCTGCGTGAAGGAAAGGGTTTCGGGCAGCGGGTACAGAATTCGCGCAGGAACGGTGAGCAACTCGGCAAACGCTCCATGTTGACGATATTCGGCCGGCGCGACGCCCACCACCCGGCGGTTTTCGCACAGGTTTACGTGGCCGTCGCGGCAATAGTCACATTGTCCGCAGGAAATTGTGGAGTCGAACGTGACGCGATCTCCCGTGCGCCAGCGCTGGACGCTCGGGCCGATCGCAACTATTTCTCCGGAGGCTTCGTGGCCCATGATCAGCGGCGGACGACGCCTTCCCGTGGAGCCATCCCAGCCGTGAATATCGCTCCCGCAGATGCCGCACGCGCGGATGCGAAGCAGCACGTCGTCAGGTCCGGGGACGGGATCGGGGCACTGCGTGAATTCGAGTTGCGACGGGGCGGTGAGCAAAAGGGCTTTCAAGCGAAAAGGGGAGTTACTGAAATCGACTGCAAGTGTCACGCATTCCTTGCCGGATGACGAAGGAAAGCCGGCGCGGTTTCACCGGATTGCGATGGAATTTCGAGCAGTTGGCGGTTGATCGGGGAAATCCTGTTTCCGGCTTTCAGGAGCAAACGCGTTTGCGTCTGGGGAAATTCGCGTATCCTTGGAAACCAACCCCGCTCATTGCATGAAAAAATTATTCCGGTTTGGATCGGCCCTGTTGATTTCCCTGTCCTTTGCCCTGGCCGCAATTGAGGCGGCGCCTCTCGGAAACCTGGAAAACATCCAGGCTGTGGCATTGAAATCCAAGGTGGAACTCGTCCTGCCGGTTTACCCGCGCAGTGTGGATGACATCAACCGGATGACCGACGATGCCATCAAGGCCGCGGAAACCGAACTGACGGCCCTGGCGGCGCAGAATCCAAAAAAACTGAACTTCGAGAATACCTTCAGTTCGTTCGATGCCATAATCGCGAAAGCGGCCAACCTGGGCATGGTGCTGTCGACGGTGGCGGAATCGGCCGTGGACAAACCCATGCGTGACGCCGCAAACGACGCGTCGACGAAACTGCAGGGTTGGGCGGTGGGGCTGGATTATCGCGAGGATCTCTACAAGGTTTTTAAAGCCGTGGCGGATGCGAAGCCCAAGCTCGATGCCCAGCAGCAACGACTGGTCGACTTTCAAATGCGCGGCTACCGCAGGGCGGGCCTCAGTCTCCCCGCGGCGGAACGGGCCGAAGTGGAACGGCTGCGCAAGGACCTGAACGAACTCACCACGCAGTTTGCCGTGAACATCAACGAAGCGCGCGGCCCGATTGATTTTACGGCGGAAGAGCTCGACGGCGTGCCGGAAAGTTTCCTGCAAAGCCCCGGGGTGAAGCAGCCCGACGGAAAATATCGCGTGCTGGCCCACGTCACGTGGCATCGCGATGCGATTCTGGAAAACGCCCGCAACGAGGAAACCCGAAAAAAACTCAATCAGATCCGGTTGAATCTCGCGGCGGACAAAAACATTCCGGTTCTGGCGAAACTCGTCGCGCTTCGCGCGGACATCGCGCACCGGCTGGGTTATGCGACTTGGGCGGATTACCAGACCGAGACCCGCATGGCCAAAGATGGAGCGACCGCGTTGAAATTTGAGAACGACTTGGTGGCGGGACTGAAGCCGAAGTACGACGCCGAGGTAAAACTGCTGCAGGAGATGAAGGCGAAGGACACCGGCAACCCGAACGCGAAACTGGACCTGGCCGACGTGCCCTACTACCAGAACAAATTGAAGAAGGAAAAGTTCTCGATCGATACGGAAGCGCTGCGGGTCTATTTCCCCTATCAGGCCTCGCTTGAGGGCATGTTTGCGATCTACCAGAAACTCTTTGGGCTGAAGTTTACGGAGATCAGTGCGCCCTACACGTGGGCACCGGGAATTCAGCTTTATGTGGTGCAGGATGCGGCCAGTGGCGTGCCGATGGGGGCGTTCTACCTCGACATGTTTCCGCGTGAAGGGAAATTCAACCACTTCGCCTGCTTCCCTCAAAAGGCGGGCGGTGTCATGGCCAACGGCCACTATGATTTGCCGGTGGAGGCGTTGCTCTGCAATTTTCCGGTGCCTTCAGCGGACAAACCGTCGCTGTTGAAACACAGCGACGTGGAAACGCTGTTTCATGAATTTGGCCACGTGATGCATGGGATTCTCAGCCGGTCGCGATTTGTCGGCCAGGGCAGTTTCAATGTGCCGCAGGATTTCGTCGAAGCCCCCTCGCAGATGCTGGAGAACTGGGTGTGGGACAAGTCGGTGCTCGATACGTTTGCCGCGGACTATCGCGACACGTCGAAGAAAATTCCGGCGGAGACGATCACCGCCCTGATCGCGGCGCGCCAGGCGACGGACGGCTATTTTAACCGCCGGCAGCTGGCCATCGGGTTGCTCGACTTGAAGATTCACACGCTGAGTCCGGATCAGGCCTGGCTGGCGGACGTGTCAAAAATGACAAACGACGTCACGGGGGAAGTGACCATTGCGCCACCCGCGAATACTGCGTGGGCGGCCTTCATCGGGCATCTCGCGGGTTACGATGCGGGTTACTGCGGTTACCTGTGGGCGAAGGTGATGGCCATCGACATGGCGAGTGAATTTCAAAAAGCGCCCGGTGGATTTCTCGATGAAAAAGTCGGGCGTCGTTTGCGTGACGAAATCTACGGCGTGGGCGATACGCGCGATGTCGGCGATTCGGTCGAGAAATTCCTCGGCCGCCCCCGTTCGCAGAAACCGTTTCTCGAATACATCGGTATTGGGAAATAGCGTGGATTGTTTGGTCTGCGTCGATCGCATCCGCGTACGACTAAGATACAGGGAAATGAGCCCATTCCCGCAACCGTCATCCTGAGTGCAACGAAGGATCCATGGGTTTGCCTCCACGCGGGCATAATGGATCCTTCACTTTGTTCAGGATGACACGAAGCGGTCATTCGCCGTTCTGGCGAAGAGCACGCACCGTTTTGTGGACTGAAGGGGCTCGTATGAACTCTACGCACCGCTTACAGCGACATCATCTCGCGCAATCGCAGCGATTGGCGGCGGGACATCTCGATCTGGTGTCCGCCTTTGATTGAAACGATCAGGTTGTCCGAAACGCCCGGATCGATGCGTTCGATGGCGCGCAGGTTGATCATGTGTTGCCGGCTGGCGCGGAAAAACATGGCGGGATCCAGCCGCTCCTCGAGCACGGCCAGCGAACGCGGAATCAGCGGCTTGTTGCCACCGAAGTAGAGCCGCGTGTAGTTGCCCTCCGACTCCAGCAGCGAGATTTCCGAGAACTGCACCATCCAGCACCGCTCGCCATCGCGGACGAAAACGCGATCTTGCGGGAGATTGGCCTGGCTGCCGGCAGCTTGGGCGCGCGCAGGATGAAGTTTTTTCAGCGCCGACGCCAGGCGCTCGGCGGCGATGGGTTTCAGCAGATAATCGAGCGCATTCGCGTTGAAGGCCTGCAACGCGTGCTTGTCGAAAGCGGTGGTGAAAATGACCTGCGGCGGCTCTTCGATGCGTTCCAGTAACTCGAATCCCGACATTCCCGGCATCTGAATATCGAGGAATATCAGATCGGGAACAAGGGCGGCAATCTGCTCCAGGGCTTCCCGGCCATTGCGGGCCTCGCCGACAATTTCGATATCCGGATGCCCGGCGAGCAGGCGGCGAAGTTCGGCGCGGGCAATGCGTTCGTCATCGATGAGCAGGGCCTTCATGAAACGGGCGGGCGTGGTTTTTAGGTTTCGCGACGGGAGAAGATCACGGCGAAAGCGAGGCCAAGCGCAAGGCCGATGGCCAGACTGTTAGTGGCGAGGCCGACTCCGACGCCGATGACCAGTCCATTGGCGATCATGCGGGCTTTAAGGCAGAAAGAAGTGGAGGAGAAACCAGATTTCATGGGAGGATTATTTGTTGAGGGTGTTCCAGCGGTTAATGAGGGCAATGATTGAGACAAAATAGACGGCGACCACGACGGCGGGCAGGATCGTGAAACGGTGATCGGGGAAGGCGAACCAGGCGACGACGAGAAGAAGGGTGCGGGCGATGCTGTGGAAAAAACCCACCCAATGCCCGATCATGAGGGAAAACGGCAGCCACATGAGACCCGAAAGAATGCCGACGGAAAGAGGCACCGAGGAGGGATTGTGAAACTGGAAGGGGATCGCCAGTGCGTACACGAGCACGGACATGGCGCAAGCACTCAGGAAAATCCGGTCGAAGAAGTTTCCCTTGCGCTGCCGCCCGAGGAGATCTTCGCCCAACAGGCGGGCGACCAGCAGCGCGACATAGAATATCATGCCGGTGCCGATGTAGACGGCCAGTACGGCCTGTGACGTCGGAAGAATTGCTCCGGCAATACCAATGGCAGCCCAGACGAGCATGCCGGTGAGGGGCATCGCCAGAAAGCGATTTTGCCGGTAGGCGGCGAGCTGTTGATCGAGGGTGGGGGAAACGAGGGTGGCAGTGTTCATGGTTTTCGCGTCTTTGTTGGACGGGTGAAGCACAGCGGATTTTTCGGTGGCCTTGGGGCGAAAACGGGCGAATGGCGCCAGAAAGTGATGGATGGCGGCGGTGGCGTTACCGGCCGGCCATCGACGGGATGCGCACGGTCGCGCGGACACTGCCCCGACCGGTGGCGTCGAGGCGCAGGGAGGCACCCAACCCGTGCAGCACGTGCAATCTTTCCCGGAGATTCTTGAGTCCGACGCGGGTCGAGTTGGCCGACGGCGTTTCCAGGCTACCCGTGTTTTCCACGGAGAGCACGAGCGCGTCGTTTTCAAACCGGGCATCGATGGCGATCTCGCCTTCGTCGGGCAGGTGCGCGATGCCGTGCTTGATGGCATTTTCCACCAAGGTTTGCAGGAGCATCGCGGGAATCACGCACTGCCGGGTTTCCGGTGCGATGGCGAAACGGGTGCGGAGCCGCTCGTCAAAACGCACGGTTTCAAGCGCGAGGTAGTCGGTGGTGAACTCAATTTGTTCGCCCAGGGTCTGCGAAGGGGAGGAATCGCGCAGCAGGTTGTGGCGAAGAATATTCGCGAGTTTTGTCACCATATCCTGGGCGTGGGTGGGATTCTCGACGATCATGCCACGGAGACTGTTGAGGCAGTTGAAGAGAAAATGCGGCGCCAGTTGCGCTTCCAAAGCCTGCAACCGGGCTTCCCTCATTCCGAGCTCCAGCGCGATGGCGCTTTGCCGGGCCCGGCGTGCGCGAATCAGCGCGGAGCAGCCGGTGTAGCCTGCCGTCCAAAAGAATGCCGCAGTGGTAGTGCTCACTCCCATCGAGACCAGGAAGTCGGGCCGGATATTAAAGGGCGAAGACCAGGTCCAGACCGACTGGACGACGATGATCAAGGTGCTTTCCACCAGCCCAAGCGCGATCGCCGCCAAAAACAGCCGAATGGCGGCCTGCCCCGGTGAAAGCGCCAGCCAGTCCCGTTGGCGGATGATTCCCCGCAAGACATGCGATAGCGCGATACTGTAGAAGAAGAACAGAACGTATCCACCAATCACGACGGGTTGTGGACCAGTTTGCGGCAGCACCATGGCGAGGCCGGCGGCGACGTAAATTCCCCAGCCGAGGACTTGGATCACCCAATAAGCGATCGTCCACCGTCGCTGCTCTCTGGATTCTTGAATTGTCACCTGGCTGACGACAGTCGTGGAAGGATTGGCTTGGGACATGCGAAAGGGAAAATCGCGAGGTTTGGAAGGGAACGCGGAGTGGGTGGGGCGTGGCTCTATCAAAAAGGAGCGCCGCAGGAAACGACGCTCCGCTGATAGAGTAAAATCAGGATTTAGGTTTTGTAGGTGCCGGCAAAAGAAATTCCTCCATTTGGGCGAACATCCAGGAGGGATCGTCCAGCATGACGAAATGCCGGGCGGTGTCGGTGATCTTCAATTGAACTCCTTTCAGTCCGGCGTACTGATCGCCATAGATTTTCTCCGCGAACGCGTGGCTCGAATAAGGCGCGTAACCGATCCACGCGGCAAAGACGAGCGTGGGCGCCTTGATCCGCGACAGTTCCGGTCGCAAGTCGGCGCTATAGAGTTCGGTGATCGCCTTGCCAACCGTGGCCGGGGCGGAAGCCAGGCCCCACCCGATGATCCGGTCGAGATCGGCGCGATTGGCGGCCATGGTGCTGCCGTTCGGACCACCCCGGATCATCTGGGCGTACATTTCGGGATTCATTTGGGAAAACGACTGGGCCGTGGCCGCCGCGGCCTGTTTGGCTTCGGTCGCTGTGGCATCAGGCTTCATGATACCCATGAGAAACGGCAGGCTGTCGACGATCACGAGCCGACCGGGGAGATCGGGATGCGTGGCCGCCAGATCAAGGGCGACGAAACCGCCAAGGCTGTGGCCGACGATGACCGGCTGCGAGAGCTTGTGCTGCTGGATGTAGGTGGCGAGTTCCTCGCGCACGTTTGCCAGCAAGGCGCCTTTTTGGTCGGTGGCGGGGACGCCGCCAAAGCCGGCGAGCGAAATCACATGACATTCATACTGGTCGCTAAAATGGGCGACGGTTGTATCCCATACTGCACCCGGGCAGGCCAGTCCGGGGATGAGAATCATCGGTCGGCCATGACCGGTGACCTTGACTTGAAAAGCGGCGGTGGAATCCGCGGCGAGTGAGGCGATCGCACTCCCAATGATTGCGATTGAAGCGAGAAAGAATGATTTCATGCGCGGTCATTCAAGCGCGGTGGGCACGAAACCGGGGGTGGATTCTGATGAGTGGCGGTAGAAAGTGCTGAATGGAGTCGATGTGGCGCAATCGCCCCTGACGGCGTAGCAAACAGCTGTCGGGTAATCGGAGGATTGCCGCGCGGGGCATCCGCGGCACGTGCCTTGTCGGGATGTCCGATAACTCACGGGACGGGAACGATTTTCGGGCGTGAGGCTTTTCCGCTCCGGGAAGACATCGTAAATTTTTATTCTAAAGGGAGGGCAGGGAAAGCCGATTGAATAGGGACTTACCAACGCTACTCCCCTATGAATACCGTCATTCGTTCTCGCTCTCGCTCGCTCCAATCAGGCTTCAGCTTGGTTGAAATGATTGGCGTGCTCGCGATCATCGCGATCCTCGCGGTGGTCATCGTCCCCAAGGTTTTCTCCACCATCGCCTCGTCCCGTGTGACCAGCGCCGTTGGTTCAACTAACTCGATGAAGACGGCCGTCACCGATTTCGCCGGCAAATACGGCACGATTCCGGTCACCACCGCGAATAGCCGCATCGATGACCTGCTCGTTACCGCCGGTCTGCTCGACACGCGTTTTCTCGTCAAGATTGGCACCCAGCCCGGCACCACGGCTCTCGCGGGCGCCACCTGGGCCAACACCACGGGCAGCTGGGCTGCGACTGGCGGCGTCAGCCAGGCCACGCAATCCCGCGTCATCTGCCTCACCTCCGCCGTCGCCTCGGTTCCCGGTGCCAACGGCAGCAACTACCGTCTCGACGGTACCACCAATCTTCCCGCCGCGGCCCGCGTTGTTTCAGTGGTCATCCCCGGCGTGACGTTGAATGATGCCCGCGACCTCAGTCAGAAAATCGATGGTGATGCCATGACCCAACCGGTCGGTTCCGCTCTCGCTGACACGTCCGGCAAGGTTACCTATGCGGCTCCTGCCGCGGCGGGTACCACCACGGTGTACATCTATCTGGTGCATCAATAATCGGTTTCGTTTCCACACAAACTAATCCGTTTTCCAGCGGGCTGCGGGCTGAGCCTGCGCCCGCTTTCTTATGGTCTCCGTCAAAAAAGCTCCGGCACCGAAAAGACTGGGCGACCGGTTGCTCGAGTCCGGACTGATCACCAGCCACCAGCTGGAGCTGGCCTTGCGCGAACAAAAGCGCACGGGCAAGCTGATCGGCGCCGTCCTGCAGGACCTTGGCTTTGCCAACGAGCAGGACATCGCGTCGTTTCTGGCGCAGGACGCCCAAACTCCGACGGTTGACGTCGCGAATCTGGACATTGCCGCGGAGGTAAACGGCCTGCTGCCGTACGATTTTTGCAAGGAGATGGGGCTGATGCCGTGCCGCCGCACGGAGGACACGGTCACGCTGGTGATGGCGGATCCGTTCAACGTGATGGCCATCGACCGGGTTGAGCAGATGACCCGCCTGCGGGTGGAGGTGCTGAGCGCGCCTCGTCCGGACATCCTGGAAAAACTTTCCGCAATCAACGATCGCGAGGGCTCGATTGACCAGACGATCGACGAGCTGATGAAGATCAGCGATCGCAAGACCGGCGAGGAAAACACCGCGCCGATGATCCGGGCGATCGAGCAGATCGTGGGCGCCGCCGTGAAAAAGTCCGCGAGCGACATTCATTTCGAGCCCGACGACAAATCGCTGCGGATCCGCATGCGCATCGACGGTGTGCTGCAGCCCTTCATGCTCGTGCCGAAGGATCTTCAGGAACCGTTCACCGCACGCGTGAAGGTCATGGCGAACCTTGACGTTTCCGAAACCCGCCTGCCACAGGATGGGCGTTTTAATTTTACGCTGGGGCGCCTCGAGTTGAACCTGCGCGTTTCCTGTCTTCCGACCAACTACGGCGAGAGCGTGGTCATGCGTATTTTGGACGGGAGCAACCTGCTCCTCGATTTGCAGCAGCTGGGCATGCGCAAACAGGATCAGGATGCACTCGCGAGCGCCGTCACCCGCCCCCACGGGATCGTGCTGGTCACCGGGCCGACGGGTTCGGGCAAAACCACGACGCTTTACACCGCGCTCAACAGCGTGAATCGCAACGAGCGCGCGGTCTTCACTCTCGAGGATCCGATCGAATATCGCCTGCCCTCGATCCGCCAGACGCAGGTTCAGGAAAAAATCGGCCTCACTTTCAGCGCCGGATTGCGCACGCTGTTGCGTCAGGATCCCGATGTGTTGCTCGTGGGTGAAACCCGCGACAAGGAAACGGCCCAGCTGATGGTGCGCGCGGCGCTCACCGGACACCTGGTGTTCAGCTCGCTGCACACGAACGATTCCTTCAGTGCGATCCCGCGTCTGATCGACATGGGCGTCGAACCCTTCCTGTTGCCGGCCACGTTGCACGTGGTGGTGGCGCAGCGCCTCGTCCGCCGTCTTTGCCCGCATTGCAAGGAACCGGTGGCAAATCCCGCCGAACATATCCGGTCCTTCAATCTGCCGCTGCCGACCGACGTGGAGCCCACGCTGTGGAAACCAAAGGGTTGTCCGAAATGCCGGGACAAGGGCTACAAGGGACGCGTGGCGATTTTTGAACTGCTGGTGATCGACGACGATTACACCGCCGTGTTGCACGACGGTAACGTTGAGAAACTCAAGGCCATCGCCAAAGAAAAGAAAATGCCGCTGCTGTTTGATGACGGACTGCGGCGGGCGTTCAACAGTGACACCACGCTGGAGGAAGTCTTCCGCGTGGCCTTCGCGCATTGATCGACATGAGCGTCTTTCAATATCGCGCCTACGATGCCGCGGGGAAGGCGGTGACGGGTTCCCTCGAAGCGGACAGTCTCGCCGCCGTGGAAGCGCGTCTGCGCAACGCCGGCATCTGGTTGCTGGAGGCGAAGGAAGGCGCCGGCTCGATTCAGGCGAAAGGAAGCAGTCTCACGATCAAGCGCGGCGAGCTGATCAACTATTTTGTGCAGATGTCGCTGCTTTTGCGCGCCGGCATCACGATGCCCAATGCGCTGGGCCGGCTGGCGGATGATTTCGAGGACACGAAATTCGGCCGCGTGCTGGGCACGTTGCGGGAAAAGATTTCCTCCGGTGTGCCGCTGCATCAGGCGATGGCCGAGTTTCCCAAGGTCTTTTCCCCTGAAATCACCGCCATTGTCCAGGCGGGCGAGGTGAGCGGTCGCATGCCCGAGGTATTTGAAAGTCTCAGCGGCTACTATGAATGGCTCGATCAATTGATGGGCGACATCCGGCAGGCACTGATCTATCCGCTGATGGTGATCGGTGCGTCGATGATGCTGGTGTTGATGCTTTTCACTTTTGTCGTGCCGAAATTCGTCGGTTTGCTGACGGATCTCAACCTGAAGGTGCCGATGCTCACCCGCATCGTGATGGTGATCAGCAACACGTTGATTCATTACTGGCCGCTGGTTCTTGGCGCGATCATCGGTCTACCCGCCCTTTTGAAGATTGTGTTGAAGAATGAATCGGCGGCCTGCGCCTTTGATCGCAATCTGATGAAGCTGCCGATCTTCGGGCAGCTCATCGGCATGTTCGCGCTTTCGCGTTTCACCCGCAATCTCGCGATGCTCTACAAGGCCGGCATTCCACTCCTGCGTGGACTCGAAATCTGCCGGAATCTCGTGGGCAACCGGGCCATCGAAAAATCGCTCGATGATGTGCGTCGCGGCGTGCTCGAAGGGACGCCACTCAGCAAGTGTCTGTCGGCCCACGACGTTTTTCCGCAGACGCTCGTCACGATGATCTCGACCGGCGAAACTTCCGGCACGCTGGATTTCGCGCTGCAGAGCGTTTCCGATTACTACAACAAGATCATTCCCCGCCGCATCAAGATCGTCTTCGCGATCTTTGATCCCGTGATGATGGTCTCGCTGATCGCCGTGGTCGGCATCGTCGCGCTGTCAGTCATCCTGCCCATCCTTCAACTTTGGGACGCCAAATGAAAAACGGACAAAATAATTTCCGTTCCCCTCGCGCCGCATTCACGCTGGTGGAGATGATCGGAGTGATGGCCATTCTCGCGATTCTTGCGACGATGGTCGTACCGAATGCACTGCATTCCGTGGATCGGATAGCGGTGACAGCAGAAGCGGACACCGTTCATAATTTTGCGACCCAAACCAAAACTTTTTTGCGGGCTTACGGGAAGGGGCCGGGCCGGGTGTCGGCGAACGCTTGGAATCAGGATCTGGCGCAATATTCCGACCTCGGTGCAAACGATGTGCTCACCAACAAGCGGCAGGTGGCGCGTGTGTTCATTTATGAGCCGGTCGCGGCGGGTGTTACTCCGAAGCGGGTTTTGATTTTATCCTGCATGCATACGGGTCTGATCCTGCCGACCGCCGCGAATCTGAACACGACGAGCCTCTTTGATAATGTCTGGAATACCTCCGACTACACGATCCCGGCCGGGACACCTCCGAGCTGCTGGGCGGGGTGGGCGGCGTGGCGGACCGTGCTTAACGGAAATGCGGGAGATTATCTTATCATCGAGCGGGTGAACTTGAATTCGGAGTACGCCACCGTGGATTGGTCCATGAACAACAGTAATACGACCTACGCGGTTTCATGCATAGTGACGTGGGCCGATGGGAGTACTGCCACCACGTATAATTTGGCAAAGAGTCCCAATACTCCGCTCTCCACTGCAGCGGGCACCCTGCTAAAACTTCATGTGCGGGACAAGGTGGCGTTTTATTCCGCGGCCTCTCCTGGCGTCGTACTCTTTAGCTACGTCGCGAGTGATGGACCAAGAACGTTTACCTACTCGACCACTTGGACCGCCCAATGACAACCGTTGAAACACCTCCTGCGGCTGAATCCGCTGCGCCGTCACCGGTTTCAAAACCGGTGATCCGCCGCGCGCTGAGTCGTGATAACGGCGACACCATCGGCATTGGCTGGCTGCATGGTTCTTTCCACATGGCGGTGTTCCGCCGCGCGAAGATGGTGGGCAGCTGGTCGGCCCCGGAGCTGGTGAAGACCATGGGCGAACTGGAGAAGGCCCTCGATGACGGCCTGCAGGAGCTCAAATTTGGCGGGACCGAGGCGTTTCTGCTGCTTGAGAACGAGCAGTTTATTCACCAGATCGAATCGACCCCACCGCTTTCGGACTCGCTCGCGAAAAATTTTCTGAGTGCCCGGGTGCAGCGTTTTGAAAAGGACAACGGTGCCATGCTCTGGGTTGCCCAACCGGCCGGGGCGGTAAAAAAAGAGCGCACGTTCATTCTCCACATGCTCTCGAAGACTTTCTACGAGAGCCTCAGCCGTCTGCTGCTGGAACGCCGGCTCGATCTCACGCGCATCCTTCCGCTGGTCGTGCCGGTGCAGCGTGAACTGGATCGTTTTCCCATTGCGAAGGGACGTCCCGTGCTCGTGGCGGTGGAGGCCGGCGGCGCCACCGTCGTCATGGTCTCAAAGGTCGGCGAGGAAATGCTTTTTGCCCGGAATATTCTCGCGACGTGGAGCGCTGACCCTGGAAGAATTGGCGTCGAAATCAACCGCTCGCTCCTTTACGCGAACCAGCAGTTTGGCAACACCGTCGATCGCGTCTGGTTGCTTGGGCAGGATAATCATTCCACTGCGGAGGTGAACGCGAAATGTGGCACCGGCCGACAGATCACCGTCCTCCCGACGTCCCCCGTGGAGTGGCTGCAGTCCGCGGCAAAACTCGCTCCGCGCCAGCCAGTCAATCTCGTCGCCGGACACCTGCGCCGTAAGAGCCGCCAGCGCTCGCTGCGCCGGGGTCTTCTGATCACAGCCTGGGTGTCTCTGGCCTTTCTTTCGATCGATGCGTGGTTCACGGCGCAGGCCTGGCGGCAGGAGATGCGTCAGTACGCCGATCTGCAGGCGCGTGAGTCCAAGATGGGTGCCGAACGTGAGCGCCTGATGGAGCGCAACCAGGCGGTGCAAAAGGAAAGGGAGTTTGTGAAGCAGGTGGACGGTGACCGCCTGCCCGCGGTCCCCGGAAAATTCGCCGCCTATGTCTCGAGTGTTTTACCGCAGGAAATCCGGCTTACCGAACTGACGGTGAAATGGGAGGAGGGGACGGGCTGGACCTTCCGTCTCGAGGGTGTGGTGGAGGCAGACGAGGAAACCTCGCACGAAATCGTCGCCTCGCTGTTGCGGGCGCTCGCGCGCAGCCCGCTGCGCGTGCACTCCAACGAACTGCCGCGGGCCGTTTCAACCGTGACGCGCAATCCGAACCTG
>JBEHXD010000074.1:0-14832 GCA_048498875.1 Verrucomicrobiota bacterium | reverse complement strand
CCCGAATGCAGCCTTGAGCCCAACAACTCGACCCACGGGCGATCCTCGCGGTTGATACGGGTTTCAGTTGCAGGGAGATCGGTTGATCCCAAATAACCCACGAAATTCATCAGGAAGATATCCGGCGAGGCCAGCTGCGAGTTCATCGGATCCGGCTTCATTTCCGCCAGCCGCTGCCGGATCTGTTGAGGATTGAGCTTCAGCTCTTCGGCCGAGCCAATCAGCGCAATGGCCGGTTCCGTCGGGGAGAAGTCTCCCCGCCACACTTGGGCACGGGGAAAAACTGTGAGGAATGTTCGGGCCAGAATGGTCAATTCCTCCTCCGACAATTGAAACAACGGCAGCCACTGGCAAAAGACCCCACCAGGCGCCAGCGAGGCGCGCGCCGCCTGGAATTGTTCGAGGGTAAACAGAGATCCCTCACCCTGTCGCCACGGCACCACCAAATCGCCCACGATCACGTCGAACTTTTCCCCCGAGCCACGCAAATAATCACGCGCATCGTCTGCGATCACTTGCGTGCGGGGGTCATCCAACACCCCGGCGTTGGCCTCGCGGAAAAAATTCCGGGATGCGGTAACCACATCGGGAACGAGTTCGATCACGGTGATTTTCCTCACGGGATGAAACAGCGCGCCGCCCGCGGAGATTCCGGTGCCAAGCCCGAGAAATGCGACGCGTTGCGGAGCAGGATGCAACAGCAGCGGAATGTGCGCCTGCATGCGCTCATCACCGATCGCCGTGGTTCCACCCAGGCGGTAGTGATTGTTAAGCTTTAAGCGCCGATCGTCACCTCGCTGCACGACCGCGGTAATGCCGTGCGCGCCTTCGGCAATCGAAAGCAGCTGTTCGTCTTTTGCCGCCAGCACGCGAACCCGGGGAAGTTCGATCCGGGTCCACCCAAGAATGCTCAAGCCCCAAAAAACCGCCAACATCGCGCCCCGCTTGGGCCAGCGCGCCCAAAGACCTGCGGCCAACACCAACGTCCCCAAGGCCAACATGCCAGCCCACAGGCCTAGGTTGGCCGGCAAAACGAATCCAGCCAGCAACGCCCCGGTCACCGAGCCAATCACATTAACTGAAAGAACCCGGCCAAGTGCGAGACTGGTCGATTCTGACGTATCGCTCACCAAGTGCATCAGGGCCGGAATCGCAAAGCCCAAGAGTGCCATCGAAGGCAGCACGATCATCGACACAAGACCGACCAGGTCCCACGCGTGAGCGCTCCATGTTTCGGCGGCAGGCAGGTAACTGAGATCGTCGGAAAATTTTAAAAATACCCGCGGTCCCAAAAGAATTAAAATTCCCGCGATCACCCACGCCCCGCTGATCAGCTTTAATGGGTTGATCCCGAATCGGAGTCCCAAGCGTGCTCCTTGTCCGCCAATCGCCAGCGCCACAATCACCACCGCCACGACCACGGCAAAAGAGTAGATTGAATTTTCATGAATCTGCGCAAAGGCGCGATTCCACAAAACCTGCAATGCGAACGTCACGACCCCGGAAATCAAGGCCAGCGACGGGACAAGAAAAGCCAGCGACGTCCGGGTTGGTGACGGGTGTTTCTTCGCCGCCGTCACAACGGAATCTGCCGACGGCGATGACGGCGACCGGCGGCCAAGCCACCAGGCAATCAACGCAATCGAGCCATTGAGCGATGCGGCGAGGCCCGTGGAGAGTTGTAAGCCAAAATGGGACAGCAAAACGAACGGAACCGCCAAGGCTCCGCCTGCCGCCCCGAGTGTGTTCACTACGTAAAGCCAGCCCGCGGTAAGTCCGAGCTGATGTCGGTTAGCATCCACGAGAACGCCGACCACGGGTAACGTTCCTCCCATGCAAAATGTGGGTAGAAAGAGGGTGACGAATGCGATCACGACCCGGACCGCGGTAAACAACGCCGGGTGCCCATGAAAGGTGGCGAACAAAACCGGATAAATCGCTCCAGTCGCTCCGACCAGCGGCGTCACCAACAAGGCCCCGATTCCAACCAGGACTTCGAGCACTGCGTAAACCAGCAACGGTCGACGCCAGCGCGACGCGATCCGACCCACGCCCCACGCTCCTGCGCCCAACCCGGCAAAATAAGCCGCCAGCACCGCGGCTGTCGCCGGTCCCGCCGAGCCAAAAAGCAGCGCAAACTGCCGCTGCCAGATCACTTCATAGACGACCGCCACAAATCCCGAGACCAGCAACAAAGCCGGCACGAAACGGAGGGGATTTGCTTCTCCAACGGAAACAGGGGATTGAGCGGCGGGCATCGACGACGAAGTGAACTATCGGCCATTCAAATTTGACGAGCGCAAAAAAACGGCGGCGAAATTCGCCGCCGTGATACATGCGTGACAGGTTAAAGCGAAATCAAAGGCGAACCGAGAAACTCGCGTTGAACGTGTAGTCCGCAAACGCCGCGTCGCCCGCGGTGGCCGCACCGTAAGACACCACGCGATTGCGGTGAATCGCCACCGGGAAGGTGATCGTACCGCTGTAACGGCCCTTGGCATAGGTTACGCCCGGTTCAACCGAAACTGCAAAGCCCGGACGGCGACGACCCAAACTGCCACCGAAAAGATCGTGGGCCACGACACCTTCATTGCGCAGTCCGAGGCTGACCGACAGGCCCTTCACCTGGCTGACCCCGTAGGCAAGACCGCCGCGCACCATGTATTGATCGGGAATGGACCAGCCCGTCGCCTCGACACGCTCATCGGGATTGAAGAGGTAAAATCCGTTGCCGTAAGCGGAGAGCGTGCTGACCAGGCGGTAAAAACCTTGCAGCTCCACTGTGCCACCTGTGCCACCATCACCGGGCTGAATGGAGGAATCGACGTAGCCAATGCTCGGATTCACCGGACGATTGAAATAGTCCTGCGCCTCGGAGTCACCGCTCTTTGTCTTTAATCCCAGACCAACCGACAGGTTGCCACGCGGATGGGTGTCCGGATCCCACACCCAGTAATTGGCGCTGAGCCGGATGTCACCGAGACCATGGGCCTGGGTGTGAATGCGAACATTGTTGGCGAGCTGCGAGCGATCATGCCACGAACCGGGGACCGTGAGCGTCAAGGTCAGACGTTTGGTGTACGCATAGGTGAAGCTCAAATCCACGAAGTTGGAGTGATTGATCACCTCGTTGTGGAGTGCCGCACGCTGGGTCTGTTCATCATCGCCGACGAAATGACGGCTCGAGAGAAAATGCCGGTAGGCGAAGCCAAGTTCCCAATGGCCTTTGGCCAGATAGCCATCGTCATCGACGATGGCATTGGCGCCGCCACCACGGGCGACGACGCAGCCTTGAGCATGAGCTTGCGACGCAGAAACAGCGAAGATTCCCGCCAGAGCGAGCGCTCCGGCGTATTTCTTCACAAAACGAACGAGTGAATACTGGATTGAATACGGTTGCATGGGTTGGTGTTCATATCCCGATTGAACTCACACTTGCCCGGGATGTGGTTAAGCTCGCGACCGTGAAGACTTCTCCTTCGGGGAAAATGTCCAAGTGGCGAACGGCCATCGAAACGGGGCGGATTGCCGTCTGGATAAGGCGAAAAATGGCCGCCCGGATTAAGAGCAGTCCAAACGTGACCGCTATACGCAACCGATCCTGGACAGGTTTCTTACTTGTTCTCCGCTCCGGGCGCGAACAACAACACCGGGCCTTCACGGCGCGCGACAATCACAGACGGGCTCTTTGAGCCTTTCAAAGATATCGCGACGGCGGAACGGGTCTCGCCCGTGATCGAAATCCCGGTGTCGATCGCTTTCAGGGGCGTGAATCCACCTTTGCCATCGCCCTTCAACAGGAGGCCGATACTTCCGTCAAAGCGACCTGTGGTCGGTTCGGGGCCGAAGTTATTTCCCGCACAGAACAGATCCACTTTGCCATCTCCGTCGAAGTCCCCGGCAAGAATGACGTTGATCGGGGCAATTTGCGCAACGCGCGGCAATGGCTGGAATTCAAACTTGCCCCCGCCCTGATTGATAAAGACACCGCTCGCGAGTTCGGTCGCGGTGAGCTTGCGGACTTTTGCGAGGTGATCCGCGCCAAATATGTCCTCCACCGTCGCAGAGGAATACGCCGCATAGGTGGGGAATTTCTTCGGCAGCCACGGAAACGAATAAGCCAGTTTGCTGCGTCCGCGCACCGGATACAGTTTTCCATTCTCGTACTCGGCCTCGATCAGCCGGCTCTTTCCACTTCCGTCAAAATCACCGGCAAACAATACCGCGGGTTCGGCGGCGGTGGCATGATACTTGGTGTTAAGACCCACGTTGCCGGCAATGACGTCCGGTTTTCCATCGCCGTTGATATCCGCCACGGCCAGCGAGCACCACCAACCGGCTCGGTCGCCCAGACCGGATTTTTCCGTAAGGTTCTCAAATCCGCCGCCAGTGTTGTGCCAATAAGTGACCGGCCCCCACTCCGTAGCCACGATCAAATCGGGTCTTTTGTCTCCATCGACATCGATCCAGACCGCGGCCGTCACCATGCCGACATCGCGCAAACCCGGGGCGAGCTGATCGGTGACATCGACAAATTTACCGCCCTCATTGTGGTACAGAAAACTACGGGGCGTTTCCGGGTATTTTCCGGGAACCACCCGACCACCGATAAACAGATCGACCCTGCCATCGTGGTCAAAGTCCGCGGCAGCAATCGCGGCGGTGCTTTCACTGTCAGCGGGCAGCGTGCCGGCAGGTGCGGGGCTGAATTTTCCGTGGCCGTCGTTGAGATAGACCCGGTCGTTGAGCGCTGCGTCTCCTTGATCGTGTTCCACGCCGCCCGCCACCACGATCAAATCCGGCTTTCCGTCACCGTTGACATCGACGAACAGGGCGCCGGCATCGTCGGAAACGGCGTCTTTGGTCCAAGGCTGGTCGGCAGCGGCGACAAATCTTCCGTCCGCCTGGCCGAGGAACAGTTCGCCCGGCTGGGCGGCGGAACCGGAGATAAACACGTCGGCAATACCATCGCCATTCACGTCGGCCGTTGCAATGGCCGGACCCATGCCGCTCAGACGTCTTGGCAACAGGCGCTGGCGAAGCAATTCATCGAAAGGTTGAACCGCACTCGTGTGTTTCAGCCCTCGGGCCTTGGCGCTTTCGGAAAACAGGGCGTTGGGATTAACCGCTTTTTTCACCGGCGCCTTCTTCGGCGCGCCATCGAACGCGGGTTCGGCAATCGTCAGCAAACGATCGACCGGCAGGTTTTCCAGCACCTGAACCTGGCCGCGGGGCCAGTGGATCGTGAGCTTTTTGATCACCGTGTCGTCGCCGAGGCCGAAATGTACGAGGGGCGGCTCGCTCGCGGTGATGCCGCGCTCGGTAAACAACTGGCGCATTTGCGTGCCTGACGCGGTTTCAATGTGAAGCTCGGCGCCGATGGCGTCGCGATTCGGCACCTGTCCCTCGAGCTTGATCATCACCCGGTGACCGGTCCCGATGTCATTGTGCACGACCGTCGGCGGCTGGTTGCAGTTGGCGTAGATCAGATCGAGATTGCCGTCGTTATCCATGTCAGCCACCGCGCAACCGAACGCGATGGTGGATTCGTCCAGGCCCCAGCTTTCCGAGACGTTCTCGAATTTCAGATCACCGAGATTGCGATAGGCCACGGTGGTTTCCGGCCGCGGCGAGGCATTTTTCCAGACATTGGCCCGGGCGGTGAGTGTCGGGGCGACGTTTTGTTTGTCGACCATGTCCGCGTTGACGAAATTGCGAATCATGCCCGAGGTGAAAAACACATCGAGCTTTCCATCGTTGTCGAGGTCAGCGAGGCGCGCCGCCCAAGTCCAGCCCGTGGCGTCCATACCCGTCAGGTGCGCCACCTCCTGAAAGTGATCCGTGCCGGTATTCAGATAAACCGCATTCCACATGTACTGCGGGATGAGATCGGACACGCGTTCCATCTCCCACAAACCGCGTCCGATTTCCTCCATGCCGGCCATATACCCGGCGTGCTTGCGGTCGCGCATGTCCGTGACAAGAAAATCAACCAGGCCGTCGTTGTTGATATCCCCCGCGTCCGCCCCCATCGAGAAATACGTGACGTGCGGCAGGCGCTCGTCGACCACATCGGTGAAGGTGCCGTCACCGTTGTTCAGGTAATAACGATCCGGCGTTTCGAAATCGTTGGCACAATAAATGTCCGGCCAGCCATCCTGATTCGCGTCGAACCAGATCGCCGTGTGCCCTTGCGTCAGGCCCCAGATGCCAGCCTGCTTCGACACATCCTCGAATTTCCCATGACCGTTGTTGTGCATGAGATACGCCCGCCGTCCCTGCGGTGCCTTGGAAAAATCCAGGATGTTCATGACGATATAACAGTCGAGAAACCCATCGCCGTCGTAGTCGGCGAACGACGCGTGCACCGACGCATCCTTGATATCGAGGCCGTATTCCTTCGCCCGTTCGGTGAAGGTGCCGTCGCCGTTGTTCACAAACAGCAGATTGGGCGCATCGTACCGGCACACGTAAATGTCCGGCCAGCCATCCTGGTTGATATCCACGACAGTGGCACCCGCCTTGCCGATCTTCGCGTCCTGCGCGACGCAATCCACTCCCGCCGCCGCGGAGATGTCTTGAAACTGCCCGGTGATCGCCTGCTTGTAGAGCGCGCACGGGCCGTTCTTGGAAACGGCGTAAATATCCATGTGCCCATCGCGATCGAAGTCGGCGACGGCGATGCCGGTTTCCAGTGCCCCAAGCGTAAATTCCCGGAAGCGATCGCCCCACATGCGCGGATCGTCATAGACATTCGGCACCGTCAGTCCGCTCGTATCCCGCGGAAGGCGATGAAACGGTTTTGCGCCCGCCGCCAGTGGGGGCCGAGGCGCCAGCGGAGCCGAGGTGTAGTCCGCGGCATATGCGACAGTCGCAATCGTCAAAACGGCAAGAAATGCGGGGATGCGAAATGCGAACATGGGAAAAATAATCCGTTGGGAGGTGACGGTATTGGTCCTCTCAGGCCTGACGGCAATCGCAACGCTCATCGCGGATTATTTTTTAGAGATCGGTTGCAAGGCCTGATCCCACACCCAATCGGCGATTTTCACTCCCGCCTTCTGGCCTTCGAGGTTGTCGGACATAGTGTGAATGCCGCCCAGCACGCGGCTCATGCCGGCTTCCTTTTGCGCATCGGAAAGTTTTTTGAAGGAACGAACCGCTCCCGGCAGGCCGTCCGAGGTTACGCTGAACTCGATGTCATCGGAGCCAAAATAGAGTGCCAGCAACCGGGCGCCAGCGGCGGAAAACGTGCTATGCCCAGAGGTGTAGGAGGGAAACGGAGGCGAGGCCATGTTCGGAATAAAATCAGTGTTGATCCTGGCATCGGGATTGAGGTTGGGATCGATTTCACGAATCGCCGTTTCTGGCCGCCATACATTGTAGAAAAATTTGGTTTCCCAACAGGAAATCGCCGAATCGGCCATCGCCATGTTGAGCAGGGCGAACAACCGGGCCGCCTCCGGCACTGAAATCTTTTTCCGGCGCGCAAGATCGTCGGCAATCTGGTTCCAGTGGCCGGGAGGAGTCGACGTGCCGAGATCGTCGTTCCAGAAAGGCGTGCTCAGCGTCTCGTACTCCGTGCGCTCGGCATTGTCGCGGGCACCGCGCCTGGTCACAAAGGCAAGCTGTTCGGCGTATTCCTTCGAGCCGAGCGCTTCGGGCGGCGGCGCGCGGAACTGATCGGGGGAAGTCATCACGAAGGGCGTCACCTTGCCCCAAAACGGCAGCAGCGGCGGACGAAAGGCCGAAGGTGTTTCACGCCACTTCCCCTGCTCCACGCTCGAATATTTTCCGGGAATGGGTTTGTCGAAACCACTGTTGGCGCGGCCGGCGAGGATGGCCCTGGCCACTTTCTCGCCCCAGGCAATGCCGTCGGTTTTGGCCTGGCCATCGGGAATCTCCGCGATCGCCTTGTCGTAAACCACCTGAAGATTGTGCGGATTGGCCGTCGCACTCCACAACGCCACCATGACCGTATGGGCGGCGCCGGCGACCACCGCGTCCACATCCGCGCCCGCCGGCGCCTGCTCCGTCACCAGCCAGGGCCGGTGGGTGTGCGTGACTCCATTCACCGCGTCGAAGATCGCAACGTGATAGGTCGCAAGAAACAGCGAGGACATCGGCGGGGGATTGCGCGCAAGCCGGGTGGTGTTAAGGGCCTGCTCATTCCAATGGAGCACGGAATTACCTTCGCCGCGCCCAAAAGCTGCCAGCACACCAAAAATGGCGACTGCCGTGAATATTGAGCGGAAGAACTTCATGGGACCAAACGAAGCGAGGGAGTGAATGGCAAACGAACGGGGTCCCAACCAGCCATTTTCACTCAGGGGAAGAAACGTTTATGGGGCGAAGTGCCTCTCCGTTGGGGTGAACTGGCAGGGACTCTACAAAAGAGCTCTTTTGAGCCTGCAGTTTTTTCCGATCCGAACCCTATAAAAACCCTTGGCCCCGGCAGGTGCCATCACCTCCCGGGGCCAAAAAACCCTATCGACTTGAGATGAAGTTAGGCGCGCAAGCGTCTCCGAGTAAATCCATCTGGGGCCAGTTGCTGGCAGGCGGGGACGAAGCGCGTGATCTTTGCGGGCAACGAGGCCTATCCCAAATTATCCCCGGCAAATTTATCCAATTTTCCCCGTAGATTTCGACTGAGGGGAAGCTTCGTGCCATCGCGCAGCAGAACCGTATAGTCACCGTGCACGCCGGGTTGCAGTTCCTTGATCTGGTCGAGATGAACAATCGCGGAGCGGTTGACGCGCGCGAAACTTACCGAACCCAACCGCGCTTCCAATGCGGACATGGTTTCGCGCAGCATCAGCCGCCCGCTGATCAGGTGAAGCACCGCGTAATTGTCCGCCGCCTCCACCCAGACGATCTCCTCCGATTTCAAAAATACGAGGCGCCCGTCCGCTTTCACGGTCAGGCGTTCGTTCTTTTTTGCTGTCGAATCAGCCGGTGAAGTTTCTGCTTTTTGCTCGGAGTCGCCTCCGCGGCGCCTCCGCAGATAGTCCTGGGCGCGCCGAAGTGCCGTCTGGAATCGCTCCCGGTCGAAGGGCTTCAACAAATAGTCGACCGCCTGCACCTCAAACGCGTCGAGCGCGAATTCCTCGTGCGCCGTGGCAAAAATCACCGCCGGTCGCGCGCCTTCCGGCAGGCTTTTCAATACCTGCAGGCCGTCGCAACCTGGCATCTGCATATCGAGAAAGATCAAGTCGACCGGAACACTCCGGATCGTGGCGATCGCATCGGTGCCGCTGCCGCATTCGCCGACGACCTCGACGGACGATTCCGCGCCGAGCATGCCGCGCAGCCGCTCGCGCGCGAGCGGTTCATCGTCGACAATCAGTACGCGAATTTTTCCGGTGGATTCAGGCATCGGGAATGGTCACGCGCACGACTAGTCCACCTTCGGGATGATTGGCCAGCTCGAATCGATGGCGATTGCCGTAAAGTTCCTCCAAGCGCTCCTTCGTGTTGCCAATCCCAATCCCCACCCGGGTGAAGCCCGCGGCCGGTTGCCCCACACCATTGTCGCGCACGGCGAGTTCGAGTGAGCCATCAACGCGGCGGGCGCTGAGAAGAATCCGCCCGGGCCGGGCATTGGGCTCAATGCCATGGCGGATGGCATTTTCCACGAGCGGCTGGAGAATCAGACTGGGGACCTCCACATCCAGGACGGCAGGATCGATGTCGAATTCCACGGACAACCGGTCGCGGAAGCGAATGCGTTCGATCTCGAGGTATTTTTCAATGAACGCGATTTCCTCGTTCAACCGGGTGAGCGGCTGGCCGCGGTGGCTCATCGTGATGCGCAGCAATTCGCTGAGTCGCACCAGCATCTTGTCGGCGGCATTCACGTCGCTGTGCATGAGCGAGGCGATGCCGTTGAGCGTGTTGAAAAGGAAATGCGGCTTCAGCTGGCGTAACAGCGCCTGCAGCCGCGCATCGGTGAGATGTTTTTCCAATTCCAGATTGTGCACCGTGCGCTCGTGATATTTCCGGTAATAATCAATCGCGTGGCTCGCGGAAATAATCACCCCGTAGATGAGCAGATTGAAGGGAAATGTCTTCACCAGCAACGGCCGGAAAATTTCGGCGAACGTCACCGGCTCGCCGATCAACAGGCTGTGCAACTGGCCGACCGCCGCCCGCAACGCCACATAGAAGAACGAGACCACCAGCGCCGCACCCAGATGGATCAGCGCCGTCCGGACTCGCGCACTTCCTTCCGGTGGAAATCGCCGTGCGAATGCGAGAATGGGCACCGACAACACCGCCCACACATACCAATCCGCCAGCGAATACGTAATCGCCTGCCCCCACGTGACCGAGCGTCCCACGAGCGTGCTGGACAAATAAAACTGACTCGCAAACGCCAATCCCACCAACGTCCAGAAAACCACCACGCCCAAAAGGCGGAGAGGCGAACGGGAGGACGAGCGGGCTTCGGACATTGCGGAAAAAGATTTGCGGTGTATGAAGGAGAAACAAGCAATACGTGTCCACGTCCTTTCGGAATTTCCGTTGAGTCCCGCGCTTTCCCCGCCGCCCAAGCCCTCCGCACCCGTCCGTTCGGGTGCACATGCGTCTGCGCGCCTGGGTGTCCCGCCACTTCTTCCCGTGGTGATCACGCTGGTGGTCGCCGCCATCATCCTGAGTGTGGTTTTTGCCTGGCTCTTCCCCGCCAACGTCTCCTTGCAGCCCCTGCCGGTGGCCCGCTTTACCAATATTACCGAGGAATCGGGTATCCGGTTTGTCCACCACGCCGCTGGACAGGAATCGCCCACGACCCTCGGTGGTGGCGTCGCGGTGGTCGATTACGATAACGACGGACGCCCCGATCTGTTCTTCGTCAACGGCAACGCGTGGCCGTGGGAGGATCTGGGAGCCTGGACGCGGCCCTCCGCCTGCATGCTTTATCACAATGACGGCAACGGGCACTTCACCGACGTTTCCACTTCAGCGGGCGTCGATCTGATCCTGCAGGGCATGAGCGCGACCGTGGGCGACTACGACAACGACGGCTTCCCGGATATTTTTATCAGCTGCGTCGGACTGAATCACCTGCTGCACAACAAGGGCAACGGCACGTTTGAAGACGTGACCTTGGATGCAGGAGTCGCGGGCGACGAACAAACCTGGAGCACCGGCGCCACGTGGATCGATTACGATGGCGACGGCCTGCTCGATCTCGTTGTCGTCCACTACGCCCGTTGGGCCCAGGAAGTGCCGCTCGCCATGGCATTCACGATCGCCGACGTCGGCCGTTCGTACGGTACGCCGGCGAGCGCGGGGTTTGTCAGCTCGTTGCCTTCCGTGTACCGCAACCTGGGCCATGGAAAATTCGCGCTTGTTCCCGGCGCCGCCGGCCTGCGCAACGTCGACGCCCAAACCGGCTTGTTGGTCGGCAAAGGCCTCGCCGTGGTCCCGCTCGATGCGAACGGAGATGGCAAACTCGATCTGCTTTTTTCCTATCATACCGCGGAAAATGCCCTGTTTATCAACGACGGCGCCGGGCACTTCAGAAAATGGACCGGCGGATCCGACAGCCGCAACGAAGGATCCGCCGCGGGTCTGGCTTCACCGAGCCTGTTCTCCTTCGGCAATCCCGGCGAAGGCGATGAACGTTTCTCCCTGCTCCAGTCGGCGGCCACGCTCGATCCCACCGGGGCAGGCGAGCCGCAGCTTCACCTTCGGGGAAAATTTGCCAGCGCGTTGCTCGACTATGAATTCCAAGGGCACGACGCCCTGTTCTCAGGAAATTCACGGGCGGAACCCGACGTGAACAAATTCGAACAAGGCCGGGATTTCCTGGCCCCGCTGGAGCTATTGATCAATCGCCAGAACCGCTGGCTTCCCGCGCCGCTGGCTGACAACGGCAACTGGACCGGAGCGACGGTCGCCCGCGGTATCGCCGTGGCCGATTTCGACGGGGATGGAGACGATGACGTGGTCGTCGTGCAAAACAACGGTCCCGCCATTGTCCTCCGCAACGATCAGCACAGTGGATTGCCCTGGTTGCGCCTGAGATTGATCGCGACCCGCAGTCAGCGCGACGCCGGCGGAGCGCGGGTGGAGGTTCATACCCCACGGCGCATTCTCACCCGTACGGTCGCACCCGTGATGGGGTTCATGGCGCAATCCGACGGCGCCCTGGTCCTTGGCCTCGGTGAAGACACCCGCGTCCGGAAGATCGTGATTCAATGGCCCTCCGGCCAGCGCCAGGAATTACATCCCGCCACGATCAATCAGACCCTCGTGGTCCGGGAGCCATAGCAGCGCCGGATACAAACAACGCTTTTGCCGGACACCGGAATTTGATTCACCCAGTCTGCATCGGCAGATTCCCCTACCTCACAGTTCAGGGTGGCCGAAACCGGGAAACCCCGCTAGGTTGTCGCTTCTGGCGGAATTCTGTTTTCCCATGGTCAACCCGACACGTTTTTTGCCCCGGTGGATCGCGGGCTGTTTGACGAGCGTGTTTTTTTGTGCGCTGGCGGGCACGACCGCCTCAGCGGCAGAAACTCCGGCGGTTCTCACCAATCCGGCCGCCGTGTGGGAAATTCCCACCGAGCAGAGAGGTCACGTTCACCCAATTCATTTCGAGGGACGGGTGAGTTACTTCGATCCCGGATTCAAATTGTTCTGGCTCGAACACGACGATGCGGGAGCCTACCTCCAGTTATCGACGAATCCTCCGCCGATGAAAGTCGGCCAGTATGTCGTAATCGAGGGGAGCATCGTGCCCACCGAAGGTCTCGACGCCCAATCCGCCACGGTCCGCGTCATCAAGGACTACCTGCCCATCACGCCCCTGGAGACGAAAGGCCACATCGACGATGCGGCGAAATGGAGCAGCCGGACCGTCACCGCCGAAGGCTACGTCGACAGCCAGTTGCTTGTGGACGCCGATCACGTCCGGATGATTGTGATCGTGGAGAATCGGCGGGTCATTTGCTGGGTAAAACCGGACAATCCCGACAAAGTTCCCGACTGGCAGGGCCGGGTCATACGCATGACTGGCTTGTACTCCAGCCGGTTCGATCCCACCCGGACCACAACCACTGTCGAGCTATGGCTCGGACGACAGGATGAACTGGAAGTCATCGGTGCGCTCGACGATCAACCGGGATTCAAACAACCGGTCATCCCGATCGACCAGCTTTTCGGCGCTCCTCCCGGCACCACCGTGCGCGTCCGGGGCTCAATGGAGCGTCACAAAATCGGTGCATCGATGACGCTGCGCGACACCACAGGGCAGGTCGAAGTCCGGTCCATTCAACAGGAGCGTGTGCCCTTGGGCGGCGTGGTGGAGGCCGTGGGCAAAACCGCCTTTTCCAATGGCCAGGTTTCGGTAGTCGACGCGCTCTACCGCCCTGCACCACCCTCCAGCCTCGTAGCGTCGCCGCTCGTTTCCGGTCCTGAAAATGTCCTGACCACGGTGGGCCAGATCCGCGCCCTCGGCGCCGAACAAGCGGCCCAAGCCCGGCCGGTGGCGCTCAGGGGCATGGTGACGTGGTCGCTGCCGGAATCGGATTTCTTTTTCCTGCAGGATTTCACCGGCGGCATTCGCGTCTACTACGACCGGGCGAAAACGGGCGACGTGCGGTATGGAAAATATTTCGAAGTGAAGGGAGTCACCCGTGCCGAACGGCTCGTCCCGTCGATCGAAATGCGCGACTACACCGATCTCGGCTCAATGAGCCATCCCACTCCGCCTACCATCACGCTGGAACAGGCCATGACCGGCAGCGAAGACGGCAAGTGGGTCGAGCTGCGCGGCTTTGTCCGAGACATCGTTTCAGAAGGCGATTGGCGCTGGATTCACGTCGCGACGCCGGCCGGCTACTTCACTGGACACCTGCAAAACCCGGTGAACTTCGTGGCCAATCCTGGCTCGCTCATTCGCATGCATGGGGTCTGTGAAACGAATTTCGACGCCAGCGGCCGTGTCAGCGGCATCATCCTCCGCGTGCCCTTCCTGCACGATATCACCATCGAGGAAGACGCTCCCGCCAACTACTACGACCTGCCGCGACACTCGCTGGCCGACTTGGAACGCATCGGCGCCAGCCAGGAAATGCAACGCGTGCGCGTCACGGGCACGGTGCAGCACGCGATTCCCGGACAGAGCATCTATCTGCAAGAGGACAACACCGGAGTGCTGTTGCTGACTCATGAACCCCAAGCGCTCACTCCCGGCGATCAAATCGAAGCTGTGGGCATTCTCGGCCGGGAAGGCGCACGTACCGTTTTGCGTGAAACGGTTTTCCGTCGGACGGGTACCGGACCGGCGCCACAACCGCTGGTGCTCGGACCGGCGCAAACCCCGGTGCCGCGGGCGGATTCCCAGTTGGTGCGGTTGCGCGGCACGCTGATTGATCGTTTCAAACGCGGCGGCTACACCCGGCTGACGCTACAGGACAACAACACGCTTTTTGAAGCAGTGCTCGACCAACCCGCCAGCGTTGAGCCGCTGGAGGTCACCGAAGGTGCAGGATTGGAACTCACCGGCATCTACAAGCTGGTGTACGACGATTCGCAGCAGGTGCATGGTTTTCAGATTTTGCTGCGCGACCGCAACGATGTGACCGTGTTTGCCCCGCCCAAACTCTGGACAGTGCACCGGGCGCTCGCGGTCGCCGGCGTCCTGGGAGGTTGCGTGCTTCTCGGACTGATCTGGATCCGCGTCCTGCGACAGCGCGTGCAACAACAGACTGAGCAGATCCGAAACCAAATGCGCCGGCAGGCCCGGCTCGAAGCGGAGGTTCATCGCGCCGCCCGGCTCGCGTCGCTCGGCAGCCTTGCCGGCGGCATCGCCCACGACTATAA
>JBEHXD010000073.1:0-14855 GCA_048498875.1 Verrucomicrobiota bacterium | reverse complement strand
GAGCGCGAGTTCGAAGCGATGTGGAGCGGAAGGCGCCCACACCAGCTTTCCGAGCACGGCATTGGAAGTGTAGTCCTCGGGATTGGCCGCGACGGTGCCGTTGTTTTCCAACTCGTGGCCTTCGTGGCGGGAATAAACGACGAGCGCTTTGAAGGTACCGGCGGTCGCCGCGAGATTGCCGCTGTACGAGCGGCCGTCGTCGACTGACCGGTAACCGGCCTTCGCGCCGAGGGCGATGGAACGGCCCGCGGTCAGGTAAGACTCGGGTGCCTTCGTGGTGAACGTCACCACGCCACCGAGCGCGTCGCTGCCGTAGAGCGCGGAGGCGGAGCCCTGTAGAATTTCGAGGCGGCTATAGAGCTCCGGATCGAAATAGTCGCGGCCGGTCGGCTCGCTGCCGCCGAGGCGGAATTCGTCGGGCACGCGCACGCCGTCGACCTGGAGCAACACGCGGTTGCCCTCGATACCGCGGATATTGATGCTGTTCGCACCGCTGCGCTGGTAGGCAACACCGGAGCCGGAAAACGCGAACGGCACGCTGACGAGCGGCTCGTCTTTAACGACTTCGTTGAGCGTCACCGCGGAAGTGTCGTCGAGATCGACGACGCCCACGGTGCCGGGCGTGGAATTGATGGACCGCTCGGTGCGGGTGGCGGTGACTACGTAGTCATCGATGCGGGTTGCCTTGACCGGTTGCGGATCGGTTTGAGCGGTGAGTGAAACAGCCAGCGTCGCGAACGCGACGAGGCCGGAGTAGCGGGACTTGGTGGACATGACGTGCAGCGGTCTGCACAGGTCGTGGCTCGGAAAGGGAGGGCGCGTGGCCCGGAATCGTCCGCGCCGGCTCGCGGCGTGGAGTTGGATTCCGAGCCAACGGCCTGCGCGCGATCAGCAGCGCGGACGAAAAGGGCTCCTGTGAATGCAGGGCTCCGCGCGGGTCTGCGACCGGCGATCAAGGTGGACGGAGTTGGCTGGCGGAGAGTCATTGATGACGGAGAGTGGAAACTGGCGGAGAATCGATGCGTGCGGGCAAAGCGGTAGCTGGCGGGTGGAGTTACCCGTGACGAAAAAGGATCAGTGGAGACGACTTACATCTCCGCCCACTGCCGGAGCAAATTGTGATAGACGCCGGTCAGTTGAACGACGCCGGGATTGCCGGGTTGTTCGGCGGCGACGCGTTGAATGCCGGTGTCCATGTCGAATAGCAGCGAGCGTTTGCCGTCATCGCGGATCATCGACTGGATCCAGAAAAAAGAACAAAGGCGGGCGCCGCGCGTGACGGGCGTCACGTGATGCAGACTGGTGGCCGGATAAAGAATCAGGTGGCCGGCGGGCAGTTTCATGTTTTTCGCGCCGTAGGTGTCTTCGATGACGAGTTCGCCCCCGTCGTATTCCTCCGGACCGGCAAAAAACAGGGTCGCGGAGAGATCGGTGCGGATGCGATGCGAGGAACCGGGAAACTGACGGATGGAACTGTCGACGTGAGTGCCGAACTGCTGGCCGCCGGTATAGCGATTGAACATCGGCGGCAGAATGTGCAGTGGGAGTGCCGCGGACATGAACAGCGGATTCTGCGCGAGTGCTTTCAGAATCACCTCGCCGACCTGGCGGGCGGCGGGATGAGTGACGGGAATCTGCTGGTTATCCTTGGCCCGCGCAGCTTGCGCTCCCGCGGTGGTCTTGCCGTCGACCCATTCGGCGGCTTCCAGGGTTTTCCTGGCTTCGGCCGTCTGGGCGGGCGTGAGAACGTCGGGAATCGCAAGCAGCATGGGCGGACTGGATCAGAAGCTGTAGCTGGCGTTCAACAGGAAAGTGCGGCCGGAACCAGGGGTGAAGTGGGCGGAGTAGCCGCGTTCCATGTACTGTTCATCAGCCAGGTTGTTGATGTTCAGGCGGAGCGTCAGGTGTTTGCTGAACGGATACGAAGCCATCGCACTGTAGAGCCAGTAGCGGCTCTTGGGCGAAACGACCGGGGTCGTGGTGGCCGTCGGCAGCGCGAAGAAATAACCGTCGGTGAACTGGGCGCCGCCACCGATGGTCAGCCCGACAGGCAGGCGGTAGGTGGTCCAGAGATTGAAGCTCTGCTTCGGCACATAGGTCAGCTGGGCGTCGACCTGGGCGGCAATGCCGGAAGCGTCGACTTTGCCGTCCATGTACGCGTAGCCACCAAACACGGTCCAGTCATCGGTGATGTTGCCGGTGGCGCCGAGTTCGAGACCGTCGACTTTCTGGTTGCCGGCGAGCACGGTGTTGCCGGCGGAGTCGGTCGTGCGGGCGTTGGTCTTTTCCGTGCGGAAAATCGCCGCGGAGACCGCGAGTTTCTTTTTCACCAAATCCCATTTGGTGCCCAATTCATAGCTGTTGTTTTTCTCGGGAGTGAGGCTCGCGCTCGTGGTGCCGGTGGCGGCGAGGCTGAGTCCCTGAGCGGCATCGACCGAGGGATTGAAGGACGTGCCGTAGCCGGCGTAGATGCTGCCGCTTTCCACCGGCTTGAACACAATGCCGCCGCGCCAGCTGAACATGTCATCGGTGCGTTGGAAACGGGTGGTGGTGGAAGGAACCGTGGAGGTGGGCGCGGTGACGACCTTATAGCTGGCATCGAGCAATTCATAGCGACCGCCGATATTCACTTCCCACTGCGGAGTGAACTTGATGGTGTCGAAGGCGTAGATTGCGCCGGAGTCGGCGATGGCGGCAGTGTAGGCGCCATTGCGGTGGATGGTGCCGGTGTAGGGCTGGCTGGGATCGGGATGATAGAGATCCGTCACAGGAGGACGACTGGCGTTGGGCGCACCCGCCGCGATGTTGTCGTCGACCTTCGTGTAGCTCTTCTGGTCTTCGCGCGAGACTTCGAGTCCGGCGGTGATGGCGTGCTTCACAGCACCGGTTTGAAGCGCGGTGGTGAGATTGGTGAGGTTGGAGAGCGTCTTGTCGACGCGGTCCTGGTACTTGGTGTCGGTGCGGCGCACTTGCGCCTTGGTGGTATCGTAGCCCGGATCAAGCATGCCATTGGTCGCGGAGGGAACGGTCGGTGGAATCGACACCGCGCGTGGCGGAGTGACGATGGCATCGCGTTTGTTGGTGCCGTAACGGGTGAGGTTGCGCAGCGAGGTTTCGGCATCGAACTTGTGTTCGATGATCCCGGTGAGAGCGTCGGAAGTGACATGCTCATAGTCGCGCGACACCAGCCCGTAGAAATTACTCCAATCAAGATCGTTGATCGTCTTGCCGGCCGCGAGAGCAACCGCCGGCAATGTCATGGGCAAGCCATAGTCCGGAAGGTTGTCCTGGTACATGTGCAGGTACGAAAGGGTGAGCGTGGTGGGCTGGCCGAGTCCGATGGCCACGGAAGGGGCGATGCCCCAGTTTTTGTTGTTCACCTCGTCACGGCCGACGACGCCTGCGTCGGTCCACACGGCATTGAGGCGGACCGCGGCGCCCTTGATGGTGTCGGAGTTCAGCGTCTGGTTTACGTCCAGCGTGGCCCGCTTGTAGTCGCCGTTGCCGACGGTGGCGTCGAGCTTGGTGAAATTATCCAGGCGGGGCATTTTGCTGACCTGATTGACCGAGCCGCCAGTCGAACCGCGACCCGAAGTGGCGGAAGAAGGACCTTTGGACACCTCCACCGACTCGACGTTGAAGGTGTCGCGCGTCAACACGCCCGAATCGCGGGCGCCGTCGACATAGATGTCATTGCGGGCGCCGAAACCGCGGATGAAAAGATTGTCGCCCGGAGCGTTGCCGCCTTCGCCTTGTTGGAAGGTGATGCCGGGGGTGTTGCGGAGAACGTCGCGGAGGGAGGTTGCGCCCTGTTCGGAATACACGCTGCTCGGGATGACCACGATGGTCTGCGGAATGTCGCGGAGGGGTTCGGTGTATTTGGGGGAGGAAACGTCCTTAACCGACTGGCCGATGACCGTGACGTCGGCCAGCTTGGTGGTGGCTTCGGCTTTTTGCCCTGACTTGGTCTCATCGGCCGGCTTTTCGGGCGCGGGCGTCGCGGACTGCGCCGGGACGGAAAGTGCCAGACTGGGAGCGGCGATCAGCGTAGCCAGGGTGGAGGCTCCGCGGAGAGTTAGAATTGAAGGTGCTGCGGGTGTGTTGGGTGTCATTGCAGTGAACGGAAAAGGTTTCAGTCCGCCGACGGCCTGGAAAATCCGGGTGAATTTGAACCGTGTGAGCCAGGGAACATGACGGCGGCGGACTAAAGTCAGAAAAAGTGAAGGCTGAGCACGAAAGCCACGACCACCGCTGTCGCCATCAGGCTGCCGACGACAAAACGGACGTCCAAGCGAGCCGCAGGAGAGGCGTGGGAGGTGATTTTCATAACGAGACACGGAATGAGGATGAGACACAGTCTCACGTCAATAGATTATTTGAGAATTTGTCTCAAATAGGTGACGCAAACGAACGTTGACCTGTGCAAGTGGCTGGTTTTAAACGATTCAATGACCAAGGAACTCACCGTCGAATTGGGTAATAAAAGTTATCCCATTCGTTTTGTGCAAAACGCTGCGGAAGAAGTGCAGAAGCTTTTTCGAAGCTTTGCCGAAGAGAGTCGCACGAGTGCGTTGGTGACGGACCTCGGGGTCGCAAAAGCCCAGAGGAATTTCCTTTCCCAAAATTTTGGTGCGACGCCCCAGCTGGCGGTAGTGGTGGGCGAGGGAGCCAAGAGCATCGAGGTTTTCGGGCAGGTGCAGGACTTTCTCGCTGCGAACCGGCTCAGCCGGCAAAGCATGCTCTGGGTGGTCGGCGGTGGCGTGCCCGGCGATCTCGGCGGGTTCGCCGCGGCCAGTTATTTGCGGGGGATCGATTACGTCCAGGTGCCAACCACCTTGCTGGCGATGGTGGATAGTTCGGTCGGTGGAAAAACCGGACTGAACATCAGCGCCGGGAAAAACCTGGTGGGCGCGTTTCATCACCCGCGGGTGGTGATCGTGGCCACGGATTTCCTGCAGACGCTGCCGCCGCGCGAGTTTGCGGCGGGCTGCGCCGAGATCATCAAATATGGACTGCTCGGCGACGCGGCACTCTTTGCGCGACTCGAAAAAGAACCGCTGACGCCCGGGAGTGCCGATCTTCCCGCCGTAATCCGCCGCTGCTGTGAAATGAAGGCGGAAATCGTGCGGGCGGATGAGCGGGAGCTGGCGAAGGAAGGCGGACGCGCACTGCTGAATCTTGGCCACACCTTTGGTCACGCGATCGAGCAGGTGACGGGTTTCAAAAGCTATCTTCACGGTGAAGCCGTTGGCGTTGGTCTGGCGGCGGCGGCCCGGCTCTCGCAAAAGCTTGGGTATATTTCCGCCGCGGACGTCCAGCGAATCGATCGCACCGTGCTGGCGCATTCGTTGCCCGCGCGTCTGCGCGAGCCTCTTTCACTCGTGGCACTCATGGAATCGATGCAGCACGACAAGAAAGTGCGCGCCGGCCGGCTGCGTTTTGTCGTGCTGAAGCGCCTCGGTGAGGCGGCCACCCAGTCCGACATCGACGCGAGCCTCGTCGAATCCGTCTGGCGCGAACTGGGGACCGCTTGAGATTTTATGTGCGATTCCCGCGCAAATAGCTAACCTCGCCGTCCCATGTCAGCCATCGACGAAGGCATTGTCCGCGAGTATTTCGAGCAAAACGGATTTCTCGTCCGGCAGGTGCGCAAATACCAGGTTCAGGCCCGGCGCAAGACTGGCGATGAGGAGGTCGACCTGGTCGTTTATAATCCCGCTTACGCCCGCAACTCGCGCCGGCCCGATTTCTTTCTTTTCGCCAACGAGCTCAATTATATTCACCGCGCCATCGTTGTGGTCAAAGGATGGCACACGGGAACGTTCACGCCGAATATGCTGAAGAGCAGCCCGGAGATTTTTCGGTTTCTCGAGGAGAACGTCGCCAAGGAAGTGAAACGCTTTTTCCCGGTCGACGCCGACGAACCGGGCAATGCGCCGGACGTGACGCGAATCCTCGTGCTGCCGAGTCTGCCGACGGCGGAGCCGTTTCGCTCGCAGAGCGTCGCGATGCTGAAGGAGCACGGCGTCGATGGAATCATTTCGTTTCGTTCCATGCTGCTCGACATCATTGAGCGCGTGGAAATCAACAAAAGCTATGGCAAGTCCGATACGCTGCAGGTCATCCGCATTCTTAAGAACTACGATTTGCTGAAGGACGCGCAGCTCGACCTGATGACCGAGCGGTATTCCCCTCCGAAGAAAAAATAAACTGATGACCATTCATCCGACGGCAATTGTCGAGGAAGGCGCCCAACTCGGCGCAGGCTGCGTGATTCATGCCCACGCGATTGTCAAAAAACACACGATCCTTGGCGACGGCGTGGTTGTGCATCCCTTCGCGGTGATCGGCGGGGACCCGCAGTTTTTGAAATTCGATCCCGTCACGGTTTCGGGAGTGCGGGTGGGGGCCAATACGGTGCTGCGCGAGCATGTGACGATCAACCGGTCGATTCATGCCGGGCAGTTCACCACGGTGGGCGCGCGCTGTTTCCTGATGGTGAACGTGCATGTCGGACACGACTGTGTGGTGGGTGACGACGTCGTGGTGGCGAATAACGTCATGCTGGCCGGTCATGTGACCTTGCAATCGCATGTTTTTGTGGGCGGCGGAGCGGCCTTTCACCAGTTTTGCCGGGTAGGGGAAGGAGCGGTGATCTCGGGCATGTCGCGCGTCGCGCAGGATGTTCCGCCGTTTGCGATGGCGGCGGAACGCAACGAAGTCATCGGGTTGAATTTGGTCGGATTGAAGCGCCGCGGTTTCAGCCGCGAGGCGATCCGGGAAATCAAGGATGCATTTCGCATCGTTTATTTCACGACCGGCAACATTCGCGACGTGGCGAAAAGCGCTCTGAATGGAGGAGCATTCAAGACGGCCGAGGCGCAGCAATTCCTTGCATTTTTCAGCGAAGGAAAACGCGGGTTTTCACGCGCGCGCCGCGAAACACTGGCAGGGGAAAGCGATGATTCCTGACCTGACAGATTCCGGCCGGCGACGGTGGAACGTGGCCTCCGGACGCGTTTTCTCCGATCGCGCACCCTGCCAACCCGTCCGGAGGCCGGGTTTCATCTTTTGACCCATGCAGGCTTCCGCCAAACTTGCATTGACCTGCGGCGATCCCGCCGGGGTGGGGCCGGAGATCATCGCTGCGTGGCTGGCGGCTAATCCGGCGGACGCTGCCCACGTCGCGGTCATCGGCCCGGCCTCATGGCTGGCGACCCTCGATACGTCTGCGCAAAAAATTGCGGTGGGACTCGAAGAGTTTTCCGCGGTGCCCGGGAAACCGACAGGCGAAGGTGCCTTGGTGGCGTGGGCGGCCATGGAACGCGCCGCTGCCGGATGCAAGCAGGGCGAATTTTCCGGTGTGGTGACGGGACCGGTGAGCAAAAGTGAGCTCGCGAAAATCGGCTACGAGTTTCCCGGGCAAACCGAATTTTTTGCCGCGCGCTGGGGCGGCGAGCCGGTGATGGCGTTTTGTGGCGGAAAATTGCGGGTGGTTTTGGCCACCTGGCATGTGCCGCTTCACCAGGTGGCGCGATTTCTTGGCCCGCATCTTTTGCGCCGGACGGTGGTGGCGGCGGATGTGCTGGCGCGCGCGGAAGGCATCGCGCAGCCCCGCATCGGCGTGTGCGGACTGAATCCGCATGCCGGCGAAAATGGGCTGCTCGGTTATGAAGAACGCGACTTGCTCGATCCCGCATTGTTGCAGATGCGCGCGGATTTCCCGGGTCTGTCCCTGTGTTTGCCGGGCGATACGTTGTTTGCCCGCGCGTTGAAGGGTGAATTCGATGTCGTGATTGCGCTTTATCACGACCAGGGCCTTGCGCCGTTGAAGGTGATCGATTTCGACGAGGCGGTGAATGTGACATTGGGGTTACCGCATGTCCGCACGAGTCCCGATCATGGGACGGCGTTCGGCATTGCCGGGCAGGGAAAGGCGAGTGCGCGCAGTTTTGGGAATGCCGTGATCGTTGCGCGACGCTTGATAAAATCCCGAAGCGGGCAATAACTGGGGCTGTGTCCGTTTCTCCCCCAGTTTTTACGCTTCCTGAAGGCGTGCGCGAAGGTAACGAAAACCTCGTGCGCCTGACCGCGCCTGCCGGATCAAAGGTGGCTGGGTTGATCGCCCGGGAGCAACAGGGAGAGTTTCTCCGGATCGCGATTACTGGCGGTGGTTGCAATGGCTTGAGCTACAAAATGAAGTTCACGACCGAGCCCCGCCGGGGCGACATTCTGGTGCGTTCCTCCGGCGCCAGGGTGGTGGTGGATCCCAAAACTGCCCTCTATCTGAAAGGGACGGTTTTGGACTATTCGGACAAAATGGTGGCGGGTGGTTTCAAGTTTTCCAACCCCAACGCCAAGGCAAGCTGCTCGTGCGGAGAGAGCTTTAGCGTGTGATCTGGGCATTTTTCCCCCTAAATAGGTGTTGTCTTCACCTCCGCTAGAGGCAAAAACACCTGCGACCTTTTTCCTGCAATCCCTCCTTATTGAATGGCACTTCCTTCTTCTTCGCCCGGCGGCCGTCCTCCTTTTAATCGCGATCCTCGTCGTAACACCGATCCCTTTGCCGCCATCCGCCGCAACATGCGGATCAAGTCGCCCCAAGTGCGCGTGATCAGTCCTGAAGGCACCCAGCTCGGAATCATGGACACGCCGAAGGCCATCGCCCTCGCGCTCCAATTCAATCTCGACCTCGTCGAAGTAGCGGCGACCGCCAATCCGCCGGTTTGCCGCATCATGGATTTTGGCAAGTACGTCTACGAGGAACAGAAGAAGACGTCCCACCAGAAATCCACGGCGAGCAAGATCAAGGAAATCGAGTTCACCGTCCGTATTGAAAAGGGCGACTTCATCACGAAGGTGCGCCATGCGGAGGAATTTCTCGATCACGGCAACAAGGTTAAGCTCCGTTTGAAATTCCGCGGCCGTGAAATGGCCCACCCGGAAATGGGTTTTGATCTGATGAACAAGGCGCTGGCCGATTTGGAAGGCATGGGCCATCCCGATGCCCCGCCCAAGCTCACGGGCAAACAAATCAACGTCATGCTTTCGGCTCTGCCCACGAACAAGCGCAAGCCGAAGTATTTTGTGCGCGATCCGCATCATGCACCGGCTTCGCATGGGCAGGGTCATGGCCATGGCAACAACCACGGTCATGGACACGCTCCCGCTCCCGCACCTGCTGCGTCAGCGACACCTCCGGCGCAGTCCGCGAGCTGAGGGGAGATATCGACGTGATCGCGCGGCGTTGGGCACGCGGTTTGGCAGTGGGATCTGCCCTTTGGCTGGCAAATTCCCTCGAAGCCCAGCCCGCCACGGCCGTGGCCCAAGGCGAAACTCCCATCCCGGTGGCTTCGACCGCTTCCGCACCGGTCAGGGCCGCGCCCACCCGTCCACACAAACTCTGGTCCTTTGTCCGGTTGCGCGGAACCGATTACGTTTCGCTGCGGGAAGTGGCGGAGCGCTATGGACTGAAGCTGGCGTGGAAAAAAACCTCCATCACGCAGACGTTGAGCGATGCCCGCGGCGTGCGCCTGGATTTTGAAAACAACCAGAAGGATTTTTTCCTGGATGGATTCCGGATTTTTCTCGGTGAACCGGTGTTGATGGAAAAAGAGACGCTCTGGGTCAGCAAGATCGACCTGATCAAGACCATCGCTCCATTGATGCGTATTTCGGATTATTCGCTGCATCTGCCAATGCGCCCGGTGAAGACGATTGTGATTGATCCGGGCCATGGTGGAACCGATCCCGGAAAACAAAACTCGAAGCTGAAGCTCGACGAAAAGGACCTGACGCTCGACGTGAGTTTGCGGCTGAAGAAACTGCTCGAAGTTCTCGGTTATCGCGTGGTGCTGACGCGTACGACGGACAAACGCTTTTCCAACAACCCGATTGTCGATCTTCCCCTGCGCGCGGAAGTGGCAAACAAGGAATCGGCGGATCTTTTCATCAGCATTCACTTCAATGCCGTGGACCGTGATCTTGATCGCGTTTCGGGAACCGAGACCTACGTGCTGACGCCGCAATACCAGATCTCCACCCAGCCGGAGCAGGACCGGAGCATGGTGCAGGAATCCTATCCGGGAAATCACCAGGACGTCGCCAATGTGTTGCTCGGCTATTGCCTGCACCGGGAGTTGATCAGCGATTTGAAAGGCTCCGATCGCGGCTACAAGCACCGGCGCCTGGCGGTGCTGCGTACCCTGCAGTGTCCGGGTGTACTGGTGGAAGCGGCCTATCTTTCGAACGACGCGGAGGCGCGGCGCCTCGCCACCGTGGAGTTTCGACAAAAAATCGCCGTCGCCCTCGCGGATGGAATCCAGAACTACGCGACCACACTTGCGACCGCGCGCACCGTGGGTACGGTTCAATAGCGCCACGCGGTCCTTGGCCCGCGCAATCAAACTTACTGCGAGTAATATCATGCAAAGCCTGTCCCGGAAATTGGGTTTGTTTCTCACTATACTGGCCACCGTCTCATCGGTTTCAGCCTGGGATTATGAGGGACATCGCATCGTCAATCAACTTGGGCTGGCGGCTTTGCCGGCGGAGTTTCCGGCCTTCGTGCATGAGCCGGCCAATGCCGAACGTATTGCCTTTCTCGCCGGGGAACCCGACCGCTGGCGCAACGCCCCTGACGCGCCATTGAAACAGTCCGGCGGCAGTTGGACGGACCATTTTTGCGACCTGGAGCAACTGCCCGAGGCCGGAATTGATCCGGCGAAGGTGTCGTCGTTCCGATACGATTTCATCCTGACCTTCGCCGCCGGCCGGGCTCAGCACCCGGAAAATTTCCCGCCGATTGATCCGGCCAAGAATACCGACCACACCCGCGAGTGGCCGGGTTTCGCCCCCTGGGCGATTGTGGAATATTATGGGAAATTAAAATCGGCATTTTCCTACCTGAAGGCGTTTGAAGAGCTCGGAACGCCCGAGGAAATCGCGAATGCCAGGGCGAATGCGATCTACGTGATGGGCATCGTCGGACACTACGTCGGTGATTGCGCCCAGCCACTCCACACTACCATCCATCACAATGGGTGGGTGGGAGCAAACCCGCACGACTACACGACGTGGAGTGGGTTTCACGCGTGGATCGATGGCGGGCTTATTACCAAGGCGGGAATTTCGAAAAAGAGCATCATTGATAGAGTGAAACCGGCGCCGTTGATCCCGGTAACTTCACAGCCCGACGGACGCGATCCGGTGTTTGTGGCGGTGATGAATTATCTGATCGCGCAGCATCAGTTGGTGGAACCGCTCTATCAGCTCGAGAAAGCGGGCAAACTCAGCGACGAGCAGGAAAAAACCGATCACACGAAATCTCATTCCGGTCCGGTGGATCCCGAGGGGCGCGCCTTTGTGGAAGGACAGCTGCTCAAAGGCGGTGAAATGCTGGCCTCCGTTTGGAGCACAGCCTGGCGTAACGCGCCGCCCGACACCTTTCTCCGCGCCCAATTGATCAAGCGCCAGATCGCTGGCGGCGGTTCCGCGGAAAAGTAAGAGTTATCGTTTCCAGGCCAGCACGAGCGCGCCGGCGACAATCAGCACTCCGCCGAGTCCCGTGCGCAGCGTGAGCGGTTCCTTCAAAAACAGCGCGGCGAAGATCAGGACAAATACCACGCTGAGTTTGTCGATGGGCGCGACCTGCGAGGCCTGGCCTAACTGAAGGGCGCGAAAGTAACACAGCCAGGACAGGGCGGTCGCGATTCCCGAGAGAGTGAGAAACAGCCAGGTGCGGCCGGAGAGGGTGGCGAGGTCCCCGGGCTTTGCGGCCGCCAGGGCGATGGCCCACGCAAAAACCAGAATGACGGTGGTCCGGATTGCCGTCGCCAGGTTCGAGTCCACGCCAGTGACGCCCACTTTGGCGAGCACGGCGGTGAGCCCGGCGAAGAGCGCCGAAAGCAAGGACCAGAAAAGCCAGTTCATGAGGAAATTTTCTGCTTTTGCAGCTTGGGTGTCAGTTGACCGGTTTTCGGCGTTTCGCGTTTCTGGGCGCTATAAATCCCGGTGTGTCCGCTGAAGAGGTAGGCGATAAAACAGGCCACGGCAAAATAAACGGTGTGGTGTCCGCCGAACAGTTCGATGCCCATCACGGTGCACGCGAGCGGAGTGTTGGTCGCACCGGCGAATACGGCAATGAAGCCCAGGCCGGCAAACAGATCCACCGGCGCGCCGAAGGCGAGCGCGAGCGCGTGGCCGAGGGTAGCACCGATAAAAAACAACGGCGTGACTTCTCCGCCTTTGAAGCCGCTGCCCAGTGTGATGACGGTGAAAACGAGTTTCCACCACCAGCTCCACGGCGTCGCGCCTGCGGGCGTGAAGGCGGAAAGAATTGTGACGGAATCCGGATTGGGCGATGTCACGCCAATGCCGAGATAATCGCGAGTTCCGAGGGCGTAAACCAGGGCGATGACCAGCACTCCGCCCACGACCGGACGCAAAGGCGCAAAGGCGATGAAGCGGGCGAATTGTTTTTTGATCGCGTGGGTCAGTTCGGAAAACAACTGGCTGGCGAGTCCGAAAATCACAGCGGCGATCACCACCTTGCCGAGCAGTGCGCCGTTCCACAGGCGGAAGGCTCCGGTGGTTTCTGAAAAATCGATGTGGTAGATCGCGTGATGAATGCCCCAGGCCGAGCACGTGAGATCGCCGACCACGCTGGCGACCAGCACGGGAATCAACGCGTCGTATTGCATGCGGCCCACCACCAGGACTTCGAGGGCGAAGATCGCGCCAGTCAGTGGCGTGCCAAACACCGATCCAAAGCCCGCTGCAATGCCGGACATGAGCAGGATCCGTACATTTTCCGGCGAAATCCGGCACACCCGCGCGTACATTCCCGCGAGGCTGCCGCCCATTTGTACCGCCGTTCCTTCGCGACCGGCGGAGCCGCCGCAAAGATGGGTGACGAGGGTTCCGATGAGCACGAGCGGCGCCATGCGGGCGGGAACACCGCCACCGGGTTCATGGATTTCATCCATGATCAGATTGTTTCCCGCTTCGGCGCGGCCGCCGGCGAAATGATAAAGCAGGCCCACGGCGAGTCCCGCCAGTGGCAGCAGAAAGAGCAGCCAGCCGTGTTCCCAACGCAACCGGGTGACCTGCTCAAGCGCCCAAAGAAAGCCCGCGCTGGCGGTGCCGGCGAGCAGCGCCACGGGAACGGCGAGCCCGGTCGAGAGTAACAGATGCCGGAGGTTGGCCCAGTGTTCTTCCCAGTTGAAAAGATTCTTCACGGAGTCGAAGGCTTTTGAAAGCGGTGCGACGCGCAATATGATGATGACTTCATACCTGTTAGGATTGGGTTTTAACAGGAGTCATCAGCCGGCCAATTGCCGGCGGTTTACCCTCGTGGGAAGGCGGAATCCATCGCCGTGGGTTACCAAAGAAGATCGCGCCGGTTTTGGCAAGCGCCGCCTGAAACCGGCAAAAACCATGCTGGATTTAGCCATCAACTCCCGCCAGCGTTTGGGCGTGAACGCCCCTTCCGTGATCCGCTGGATTCTGGTTCTTCCCCTTGCCGCGGCACTTCACCTGTTTGCGTCGGCGCCGGAAAATGAATTCGCGGCGCGCGTGCTGGTGCTGGCGAATTCCCGGCAGCCGGAGTCGGTCAAGCTTGCGGAATTCTACGCGGAAAAACGGTCGATTCCGAAAGTGAACGTCATCGCCCTGCCGATGCCGGACGCGGAAACGATTTCATGGCGCGATTTTTTGGATCAAATTTATAACCCGTTGCAGAAGGATCTGGTGCGGAAAGGCTGGATCGATGCCACCTCCACCCAGACGGTCGATCGCTTGGGACGGAAGAAGTTTGTGATGATGGGCCATCACATTTCTTATTTGGTCACCTGCCGCGGGGTGCCGTTGCGGATTGCCAACGATTCTTCGTTGCTCGATGAAGACACGGGCCGCAAGGTGGGGCGTCCGCTCTACAAGGATGAGGCGGCGGTGGATTCCGAACTGAGCCTGCTCGCACAGAGCGGCTACGAAATCACCGGGACGGTCCCCAATCCCTTTTTTGGCCAGGAAACCGTTTCCGTGTTGGATGCGGGTTCCGTCGTCAAAGTCTCCCGCCTCGACGGTCCCACCTTCGAAAGCGCACAGCAGTTGGTGACGTCGGCATTGGAGGGAGAGCGCACAGGCTTCATTGGCCGTGCCTACGTTGACCTGCAGGGACCGCATCCGGACGGCGACAAGTGGCTGCAGTCAACGTTGAGCGAATTGGAAGAACTCGGATTTGACGCGGAAGCGGAGCGCACAGGCGACACCTTTGATCCGGCGGCGCGGTTTGATGCCCCGGCGTTTTATTTTGGCTGGTATGCCAACGACCTTACCACGCTTGGCAAACTGCTGGACGACATGCCCAACGTTGTGGTTGAGTTTGGCGCTGTTATAGCCGAAATTGGCCGCCAGCCACGTATGGCCAAAGCCTTTTTTACCAAATACCAGGACAGGATAATGTTTGGCAAAGACAGTTGGGTACCCGAAGAATACACTACCTATTTTCGTGTGCTGGAGACTGATGATGAATACTTTCCTTATCATAAAAAGTACCATGCCTTTTGGCGCATGTATGGTATGGGCCTGCCTGATAATATTCTTAAAAAGATCTATTATAAAAATGCCCTGCGCGTTATACCGGGGCTTGATAAAACGATGTTTCCCGATTAAAACCAGTCAATAAGCCATTGGTCAGAAAGTCAATAAGAAAAGCCATGGGGCTTACTTTCCTTTTGTAACCAACTCTATCTTTCCATAGCTGCATTGTTGCCACGCTCGGTTTAGCTGCAGTGCAGGTGGCAGCAGTTTAATTGCGGAACACTTTTTGTAAATTTGCCTTTATGAAAGATACA
>JBEHXD010000072.1:0-14855 GCA_048498875.1 Verrucomicrobiota bacterium | reverse complement strand
CATGAGATGAACCAGCTGATGTGCACCGCCTCAGATTCGGCGCAGACCATTTCCCACCTGCGCATTTCCGAGGATGACCGTTCGGCGATGTATTTCATCGTCGACCCCGAAGCGAAATCGCCACGGGCCGCTGAAGTGCAAAACCAGCCAGGCCGCGGCAGCGAAAATTCCACCCCGGATTACCTCCAGTTCACTCTGTCATCCGAGTACATCGACTCTGAACTCGTATCGCAGACACCCACCATCCTGCCCTGTGTGGTCCAAGGGCTGGGCGATACTTTCCGGGCGGCCTCTGAAACCGAACGCGGGATGATTTCGCTGCCGGACCGCTGGTTGACCTCGCCAGACTGGCGCGCCGTGCGGCGCGATCCGGATGCGCCAAGACCGTTGCTTCCCCTTGAGGAATTGCTCCACGGACCACCCGGCTCGGACAAAGATGAACGCTATCGTCAACTCTGGCGGGCGGAGTCGGAGCTTTTTGTCCGCTGGGCGCTTTTTGGGCGTTCCCGCAATGGCGCCGATGGGTTTTGGAAATTTGTGAGCGCTTCGGCCCGACAATCCATCTCGGAAGCGCTGTTTCAGTCGTGTTTCGGCGTCGACTACGCCGACGGTCGCGACGAATTAAACGATTATCTGCCCACCGTGACCCGGGTTCCCACGGACTGGTCCATGGACGTTCCCTCGATTCCCAGCCTGTGGTTGCGCAAAGCGAAACCAGCGGAAGTGGACGGACTCAAAGGCGAATGGAATCGCATGGTGCTCACGGTGGTGAAACGCGAGTTTCCCGAACTGCTGCCGAAATACCAGCAGCAGGCGCTGTCGGAGCTGACCCGGGCACTGGAAATGAGCGGACGGAGCGCGCGGGCGGTAAGCTCGCTGGGGCTGCTTAAGGCGGAAATCGGCGACAACGCGGAAGCCGAGAAATTGCTCGACGAAGCGTCGAGACTGGACATGGACCGGCCGAGTGTGTCGTTGGAATTGGCGCGTTTGCGGCTGGAGCGTTATCTGACGACAAAAGATCGCTCCAATCCCACCCTGACCGAAGCGGAAGCGGCCGACATTCTGGTCCTGTTATCGAAGTATTTGGAAAGCCCACGTCCTGCAAAGACGGCCTATGATCTCGCCGTGGCCGTATTTCACCATCTTGATCGCGAACCGAACGCGAGGGAAAGAACGCTATTGGAAAACGGCCGTCTGCGATTTGGCTCCGATTCTCCCGATAGGAAGTAAAGATGACGGAAAAGTAGGATCGGGGTTGATGGGTAACACCTAGTCCAACGATACAGGTGAAAGCTAATACTAGACTTTCGACAGGCTTGGGGCTTCGACCTTTGGGTGGTTGAATTGTCCGGAGCAAACTCCCTCATCAACCACGCGCTTATTCCGGCGTGTATTCCCCTTCGACTCAGATTCTGACTGATTGTTTTCAACCGCCTTTTGCCATTGCCTGATGAAGGCCCAAGGCCGTTGGGGGCAACGGCCCTACCGCATGAAACGCTTACTGCTTTTTTTCACTATCACCGCGGCGATCTCGCGCGCTTCGGAGCCGGCTCCCGTGGCCTTCCACGCGCTTAGCTATGACGCTGCCGTCTCTCACGCGTCCAAACTTCCGGCGGGTGAGTATCGCAATCCCATTCTCCCCGGGTTTTATCCGGATCCGAGCGTGTGCCGCGTGGGCGACGACTATTTTCTGATCAATTCGACGTTTGGTTATTTTCCGGGCATCCCGATTTTCCAGAGTCGCGATCTGGTGACCTGGCGGCAAATCGGTAACGTCATCCATCGTCCCACCCAACTCAACTATGATGGGCTCGGGGTTTCGCGGGGAATCTTTGCCCCCGCCCTCGCCCACCACGACGGTACTTTTTATGTGGTCTGTACCATGATCGACGCGGGAGGAAATTTTCTCGTCACCGCCAAAGATCCGGCCGGTCCGTGGTCGGATCCCACGTGGCTGCACTTTGAAGGCATCGATCCGTCGCTTTTCTTCGACGACGATGGACGTGCCTGGATCGTCAACAACGGCGCGCCCGCGGAAAAACCGCTCTACGATGGCCACCGCGCGATCTGGCTCCAGGAGTTCGACGTCGCGGCGCAAAAAATGAAAGGCCCGCGAACCCCACTCGTAAACGGTGGCGTCGACCTGACGAAAAAGCCCATCTGGATCGAAGGCCCCCATCTCTATAAGCGCGAAGGCTGGTATTATCTCAGCTGCGCCGAAGGTGGCACGGGCACGCAACACTCACAGGTCGTGTTTCGCAGCCGAAAGGTAGACGGACCTTACGAGCCGTGGACCAACAATCCCATTCTCACCCAGCGCAATCTGGCCCCCAACGTGCCAGACGCGGTCACATCCACCGGCCACGCCGATTTTGTTTTGGGGCCCGATCACAAATGGTGGACAATTTTCCTCGGCGTGCGGCCGTACCACGATCGCTTTTCCCCGATGGGTCGCGAAACCTTCCTGCTGCCCATGGAATGGACCGCTGACGGCTGGCCCACGATTTTGCCCGCAGGCCACCGCGTTCCTCTGGTGGCTGAGGCTCCGAGCGCCCGCACGATCAATTCCGCCACCAATTCGACTGATCATTGGCGCGAAGATTTCAAAGAGCCATCCCTCGGACTTTCCTGGATCATGCTCCGCAGTCCGAAAAGCGCGTGGTGGAACCTCGATGCCGCCCACGGGAAACTGCTGATCACACCGCAGGCCGAGACGCTCGATGGCCGGGGCAATCCCAGCTTCATCGCGAAACGCGTGCAGCACGCCGCTTTCACCGTGTCCGCCAAACTCGATGTTCCCACGGAGAAGAAAATTTCCGCCGGGCTCGTGCTGTTTCAGAATGAAACCCACCACTATTTCCTCGCGGTGACGCGGGGATCCGACGGCGTCCAAGTCGTCCTCGAACGCGCCAACGGCGGCAAACCCGTCGAAATCGCACGAATCACGCTCCCCGAAACCGCCGCTTCCATCGAACTGCGCGCCGCCGTCAATCAGGACAAATGCTCGTTCGACTACGCGATCGCGGGCGAATGGCATTCGCTCCGGGCGAACGAGGACGCCACGCTGCTCACCACTGAAGTTGCCGGCGGTTTCGTCGGCGCCACGGCGGGACTGCACGCCCGCATCGATCCTTAACGCTCAATCCTTTTCCACGCCCATGAATCTGAAATCGTTTTTATTCTCACTGGCCTGCATTTTGATCGGCTGCACGCAACTGGCTGCAGACGAAACGCCGCTCCCGACAAATCCCAAATACACCTTCGTGATCGTTCACGGCGCCTGGGCCGGTGGCTGGGAGCATAAAAAACTCGCGGAGGCTTTGCAGCGCGACGGTCATACTGTGCATCGCGTAACACTCACCGGTCAGGGTGACCGCTCTCACCTCGCGTCGCCCACGGTGGACCTCAGCCTGCACATCCAGGATGTCGTCAATTTCATCGAGTGGGAGGATCTTCACGATGTCGTGCTCGTCGGCCACAGCTACGGCGGCATGGTGATCACCGGAGTGGCGGATCGGATTCCGACCCGGTTGAAAAAAATCATTTATCTCGACGCGTTTCTGCCGGAAAACGGGGAAAGCGCTTTTTCATCGATGGGACCCGACGCGCACCGCATGCCAGCCGCAAACGGTTTCATCACGCTCAGCGACCAAACCGGAAAACCCGTACCGCACATCGTTCCCCAATCCGAAAAAACGTTTTCAGAACCGATCAAGCTCACAAATCAAGAGGTCGCACGACACGTCCCGACGACGTACATCCTGACGGTCGACCCAGGACACACGCCCGACCAGGACGCCTTTTTCCGCTTCTACGAACGCGCCAAAGCCCGCGGATGGAAAACGGAAATCATGGAAGGAGATCATATCGTCCATCTCACCAAGACGAAGGAACTCGCCACCCGACTGGAAGCCGCCGCCCAATGACATCCCGGAGCAGTCTTTTTCAGACCGGGGTTCTTTTCACCCTCACCGCGTTCGCCCTCGCATCGGGGAGCAACGCGGCCGGTGAGGCCACACCGGCAACCACCGTACCGGCTCGCACCACGTGGATGGCCGACAACGGCAACGGCACGTACACGAATCCGCTGTTTTACGATGAGTTTTCGGATCCGGATGTGATTCGCGTGGGCGACGACTATTATCTTACCGGCACGACCATGCACACGATGCCGGGCCTGCCGGTTCTTCATTCACGCGATCTGGTGAACTGGGATTTTGTCAGCTATGCGGTGAAGGAACTCGATCTCGGACCCGAATATCGCCTGCAACAGGGAAACATCTACGGCCAGGGCATCTGGGCGCCGTGCTTTCGGTATCACAAAGGCACCTTCTACATTTTCGCCAACGTCAACGGTCGCAAAACCCAGCTCTTTCGCGCGACCAATCCCGCCGGTCCGTGGACGCAGACCGAACTCGGCAGTTCATTGCACGACCTGTCGGTGCTCTTCGACGACGACGGCAAAATCTACGTCGTGTGGGACTATAACGAAATCAAGTTCGCCCAGCTCAAACCCGATCTCAGCGATATCATTCCCGAAACGAAGCGCGTGCTGATTCCCGCCGGCAGCGGCATGGGCGAAGGTTCGCATTTCTATCACATCAACGGCCATTATTATATCTTCAGCGCGAACTACGATCCGATGTGCTACGAGGTGGTCGCACGCGCCGACCGTCCGGAGGGCCCCTACGAAATCACGACCACCAGCGCAGGCGAAAGTTTTGGCTTGGGCACCGGTTGGCGCATGAAGGGAATGGGCCGTGAATCCGGCATCTCGCTGATTCCGCCGCGTCCCAGTGAAACCGCCGGCATGCCGATGCATCAGGGCGGAATTGTCCAAACCCAATCAGGCGAATGGTGGGGACTTTCGATGATGGACCACAATTCGGTCGGCCGTCTCACCTGTCTGTCACCCATTACCTGGAGCGACGGCTGGCCGCTTTTCGGACTGCCGGGCAATCTCACCCGATCTCCGCTAACGTGGATCAAGCCGAACACAGGTCATGCGTCCACGCCGCACGCTCCTTACGAACGAAGCGACGATTTTTCCAGCCCCACGCTCAAGTCCATCTGGCAATGGAACCACGTGCCCGATGCGAAACACTGGTCGTTGACGGAAAAACCCGGCGCGTTGCGACTGCATGCATTGTCCGCGAAGGATTTCTGGACCGCGCGAAATTCCCTGACGCAGCGGGCAATCGGCCCGGAGTCGACCGCCACGGTGGAGATCGATACGTCAGGCATGGCTCCCGGTGACACGGCCGGGCTGGCACTGCTGAACCTGCCATACGGTTGGATCGGCGTTCACCGAAGCGAAACGCAGTCGGAAATTGTCTGGTTCGATCAAACCCTGGGCGCGACCAAGTCGGTCCCCATCACAGGCACGCACTTCTCGCTTCGCGCCCAGTGTAACTTCGACACGGAAAAAGGGTCATTCAGCTATCGCATGGAAGACGGGGAATTCCAATCCTTCGGCGAAAACCTGACGCTCGTCTTCCAACTCAAGACTTTTCAAGGCGTGCGGTTTGCGCTCTTCAATTTCAACGATCGCTCCACCGATGGAGGCTATGCTGATTTCCATCATTTCTCCGTGGAAGAACCCCGAGCCAACGGCCTCGGCCGGCCGATTCCCGTGGGGCAGGTCATCACGCTGACTTCACTCACCGATCGTCATCCCCTCACCGTGTGGAATGGACTCCTGCGCTCCCTGCCCGCTCCCATTCGGGGTTCCGCGACGAATCGTTTCCGGTTGGTGGATCGGAGCAACGGCCGCGTCGCGTTGGAGGCCGACGACGGCAGTGGATTTGTCACGGTAACCGGTGCGGGCGAAGCCGGCGACGTTAGGGTGATCAAGCAGGATCGCGGCGATGCCGCCACCTTCCAATGGCAGCAGATGGAAGGCGGCGACGTGATGTTGCTGTCACTCGCCACGCACCGCTGCCTCGCCGTCGATCCGTCAGCCAGCAGTCTGCTCAACGCCCAGGCCCGCGGCGCCACGCCCGACCGGAAAAACGGCGCCAGTTTCACCTGGTCGCCCAATCCTCCCGCGCCCTGAGGCCGCCGCTATTTTCCCGCCGCCACCGCTCTGCGCGGCAAAGCCAGCGATCGCTTGAGCGCTTGTTGCAGTGAGATGGGTTTCCGTCGCCGAATTGTCCGGAGGAATCGCATGAACGATTTTTCGAACGCCCGCTTCAGGCGCAAGCCCCCTCCGCCGGATTGCCGGTGGATCGGCCATCCGTCATCGCGTCGCAAGTAAGCGGTGATGAGTTCGGGATGAATGTAAGAGCGCCGGCAGATTGCGGGAGTGTTGCCGAGTTTCGCCGCGACTTGGGCAACGATGGCATTGACGCTGCTTTTGGTCCACTTCGCGTCGCGCTCCCGACTCAATCCCAACAGGCGCGCTGCTTCGAGGCTGGCAGACCAGGTGCGGAAATCCTTCGCGGTAATATCCCGACCGGTCGCCTGCCGCAGGTAGTCATTCACATCACCCGAGTCGACCGAGACCAGCCGGCCGGTGGAGTCGCGATACTGGAAAAGTTCCTGCCCGGGCAGGTCGTGCATCTTTCGGATCACGGCCGCCGTGCGCCGGTCATGAATTTCCACCTCATGCATGCGGCCGCTCTTGCCCCGGAAATGAAAACGAAGTTTTTGCCCGCGCACCTCCACATGACGGGTGCGCAGCGTGCTAAGTCCGTAGGAATGATTTTGGCGCACATATTCCTCGTTCCCCACCCGGATCAAGGTCAGTTCGAGCAATCTCACCACCGTGGCAATCACCGTGGCGCGGGAATCTTTTGGGCCAGCCAGATCGTGCGCCACCTGACGGCGCAAAGCCGGCAGGGCCGCCCCAAATTCCAGCATGTGTTGAAATTTCGTCTGCTCCTGCTTTTCGCGCCAGACCGGATGATAGCGATATTGCTTCCTTCCCCGTGCATCGCGACCCGTGGCCTGCAGGTGACTGACGGCCGAAGCCGCGATCCAGACGTCCGTCCAAGCCGGGGGAATCGCGAGTTTCCGGATGCGCTCGAGCTCGGCCGGTTTCCGAATCCATGCGCCAGCCCGTTTTCGATAGCGAAACGAACCCAGGTGGCCAACCCGGTGAAATCCCGCCTCCGTGGCTGAACCGTAGTGCAGTCGCAGCGGGCTTTTGAGCACAGCGGATTTTGTTTCAGGCATGGGATGCTGGCGGAGATTCCCTTGATAGAACCAAAATCAGTCCGCTGGTTCACCTTTTTCGCCAAACCCAAGCCTCCTCCCCATCGGAGGAATTACCAGGAAGGGCACCGGGCGCGTTCCATGCACGCGTTCCACTTTCGCATCGCAGTGCGCGATACCTCCCCGAGGAAGGTTAACCGATCAATCCGACACGACTGCCGGCAGCCGTTTGATATGCTGCAGCTCGCCAAAATCCATGGGCTTCCGGTAATGGGCGTCGATACCCGCCGCCCGGGAAAGCTCGGAATCACCCGTCATGCCGTAACCGGTGAGTGCTACCAAAATGGTCTGTTCAAAACGAGGGTCGGCGCGAAGCTTCTCGGCCAGGCGATAACCATGCATGTCGGGCAGGCTGAGATCCAAAAGAATGAGGTCGGGCTGAAAACGAATCGCCGCCTCAAGCCCCGCCTGCGCGGTTTTCGCATGCTCCACCTCGTAGCCATGAAGATTACGCAGCAAATCACAGGATATTTTGGCGAGGCCGTCGTGATCTTCAATGAGCAGCACTTTCATTAGGTCGGCAAGGTGGGTTGGAAGTGATGAATTTAGGCAAAGCGGGAAGTCAAATCCCGTGACGGATAAGATTTGGAAACACTTACGGACCATTAATCCGGCAATCGGTGCCACTTCATTTGTATCCTCATTCTGCAAGGCGATTGGAAATCCTGGAGTAGTGCCGACTGCGCGAGTCCGGGCCGCGGATCGACCGGATTTGTTCCCGCATCGGAAAAGGAAGAAATTTCACTGATGAAGTTGTTCACAAAACCCTTCCTCGGATTGCAATTTAGTGCAGGTTTCACTTCGGTCGGAGTCATGGTTGGAAGAATTCACCCCGATCTTTCCGAAGTGGCCTACCATATTATCAGTCTTTGTGACTATGGGCGTCGTTCGGATTCCGGCCTGCAAAAAAAGAATGTTGTCCGCGCCATCGGAGCCATGATCGGAATTTCGCTCGGGGTGCAGAACACGGATGCCATCGCCCACGCGGTGATACAGGAACTCGATGTCATCCGGGACGGACGCAACCAGAGAGAAGTCGAGCCCGACGGAATCGAGGTGGTGTTTATTGCGTCGTTGTTGCACGAGCAACTCGATGAGACGAGAGCTCCGGCAGCAACCGCCTATTGGGCTTCGGTATTCGATTGAACGACAGTCCCGCGAGCGAGCCAAAGGGCTCGAAGTTGCGGATGGTCATGGCCCGCTTTGGCCATTGCGGCCGGGCAAATACATCGGTGCGGATCACCGCGGCGGCATCCAAACACGTGCGCAGCCGCTCCACCGGAAAGATTTTGGTTTCGTTGGGTTTGCTGGAATAGGAACGCATGCCAGTTACGACAAACCGAAACCCGTTCCTGGCAAGCGACCTGCGTGACGATTGGGTTTCAATCCTGCGACGATCCCGCGGCGTTCCCCGCCTGCCCCGATTTGCGCGCTGAATCGCTTCGCCACATCGGGAACTCACCTGGACTGATCTTGATTTTAAAGCCGATCCGGGTAAATAATCCCTCATGCAGCAGCTCGATCAAAAGTCGCGGGAAACCCTTCGGGCGATTTACAGTCGCGGACTGATCCGGGGCCGGGACTTGAAGCGATTGGCCAACTTGAACGACGACGAATTGCGCAGCGGGCTGAAAACACTTTTGAGTGGAAACTTTGTGGCGGTTCAGGGCTGTTCCAGTTTTTCGGATCAGAACTTGTTGGACGTCTACGTCGCGCCCCTGCCCTCGAAGCGAACCGAGGCTGAGTACGAGATGAGGCAGCTGGGTTAATCTCAAAAAAGCGAAATACTCATGTTGGTATTTTCGCCAGATTGGGATTCCCGATTGTGCTACCTGGTCGTCTTTGTTTGCGCGTTGCTCAGCGCGCGCATTCAACTCTCCGGACGATTGGATATCCTGAAGGAGAAGACCATTTATGCGTGGGGCCTTAGTTCGACCTGGTTTGTCTATAGCGTTTACCTGTCGATTCCCCTCCTGTTGTTCTGGTTTCTCGATCGGACGGGAGCGTTGCTGGACACCTCCGTTTTTTCGGCTTTGCTGGTCGGGCTGGCCTATCCGGCCATTCTCTCGGGTGGCACCTCGCTCAAGACGACTGACGGTTTGTCCGGAGTATTCAGCTGGCTGAACAAAGCGACCGACTCCCTCGTCAGTAAAACCCTGGGGCTCGTCGCCCTCAAGGGCCGGATTTTTGAACGGGCGGTGGTCAAGCACCTGACCCAGGACAAGGATTCCTACGAGCGCGTAAAGCAACTCGCGTTGGAATACACGGAAAACCCCTCCGCCATGGAGAAGGAGTTGACCGCGCAAAACGGGGCGCGGGCACTCGAATCGGCGATTGTCTACGACTATGCGACGAATTCCGTGCAGGGGCTGAAACCGATCTCGCAGATTTTGAAGGAGCTCAATTTCACCGCGGTTCGGTCACCCTACTCCGTGGCAAAAACATGGAATGTAATTTACACCATTCTGATCGCGGTGATCGCGATCGCCGCTGCCATTTTCGTTTTCGCACAGCGGACCGAGGAAAAATATTTCGTCTGGCGGCTCACCAAGCCGGGCGTCTCAGCGGTCGATTTGCAACGTTCGCGAACCCACCTCCGTCAGCTACTGGGGCAAGGCGGGGACTGTGAGGACAGACTGACGAAAAGTCTCATCGAAGTTCTGCAGAAACCCGGGCTCGAGGTTCAGCGCGCCGACGAGATATTGCGACTGCTGCTGCAGTTTCGCGGTCCAGCGGACAGGAAAAATTTCTTCCGACTGGCCAACCATTTGATCGATGGACTGCGCGTGTCGTCCGTGGATGTCCGAACCCGGATTCACCACGCCTTGTTGCTCCTCGCCGACGAGCACGGCGCACCGAATGAAAGCCTCAAACTCATGCAACAGTGGGAACCGCTGGCCACGGAATCGCCGATCGACCTGGAGCGTAAATTGAAAATCTGGAGTGAATGGTGGGAAACCGCCGCCGCTACGCCAAAGCCCGGGAAACAATAAACTGACACGCGGAAGATGCAGTTTTGCGATGAGGCCAGGACTTGCAGCCTACGTCGACCGGCAACGGGTTTCCACCATCTCCACCGCCTGTGCGACGGCACAGACGGTGGAACCAAGCTCATTCAAATGTCTCGAAGCATTTCCAATAAAACTGTGACCGGAGATAAATTGGAAATGCTCCAAACCGGTTCCCCTCAGAATTTCAGCGTGACGCTGGCCATGAGCTGGCGGCCGTCGGTGAAGATGTTCGAAGGGACCTGCTTGGAACCGTAGTCCTGATAACGGAGCTGGTTCGTCAGGTTCACGCCCTGGATGGCGAGCGTGAGGTTCTTCGTGATGCTGTAGGTGAGGGAAGCAGCGAGATCGGCGTAGCCTTCAAGCTTCTGCGAGAGCAGTCCCGTGTTCACGAAATAGGCGAAACCGGTGACAAAGGACGAGCGGTAGTTATACGCGAGGCGCGCAGAGAACGGTCCCTTCTCGTACATCGCGACGATGTTGTAGCTGGTCTTTGAGAGATTGGTCAGCGGCGTATTGACGACGCCTGCGCCGGAAACCGTCGTCGGCGTCGAACTGTCGACGTAAGTATAGTTCGCCTGGATACCGAAACCATCAAACGGCTTCGGCAGGAAGGTGAAGAACTGCTGGAAGCCCACTTCATAGCCCGTGATCGTCGCCGGGTTGAGGTTCTTCGACGTGCTGATCAGGTAGCTGACGCCATCATAGGTGCGCGTCTCGGAAAAGCTGCCGATGAACCCGGTGACTTGCTTGCGGAAGCCCGCGACGTAAACCATGTCGGACTTGTTGAAGTAGTATTCGAGCGACAGGTCGTAGCCGGTCGAGCGGACAGGCTTCAGGTCGGGATTGCCCTGCGAGCCGGAGTTGAGCGCCGGGTTCACGGGGTTGGCGTTCAGGGTCAGCGACGGCGAGAGCGAGCCGAAGTTTGGGCGCGTGATTGTCTTGGAGGCGGCGCCGCGCAGATAGAGATTGTCGGACAGCTTGAGGCGGCCGTTGAAACTCGGCAGGTAGTCCCAGTACTGGCTCTCGAGGGAAAGTGGCACGGCGACGGCGGAGGAGGCGCCCTGGTAGCCGGAGGTGTTTTCCTTCGTCTGCACAGCGCGGACGCCGAAATTGCCATCGACGAGATGGCCGCCGACCGTACCGGAGAACTGTGGCATCAGATAAAAGGCGGTCGTGGTTTCCTTGACGCTGAAGAGGCTGAGCTTGTTGACCGTGGTCGAGGTGGCCGGCGTGTTGGTGGCGCCATACGCCTTGAAGAAGGCATCGGGATCACGCATGACGGCAGTCTGGCCGATGAGGTACGAGGGAATTTGCGACTGGCTGTAGCCGGAGAAAAAGTTTTGCACCGGCGAGGTGTTCCAGAGGCCCGGATAGGCGCTGAGCAAATTGTTCGACGCCGGAATCGTGTAGGAACCGAGGAAGAGACCCGTCGGCAGGTTGTCACTGACCGTGGTGGCGTAGCGCACACCGGCCGCGATTTTGGAGAGGAAGCCCTGCTTGACGTTATACTCGCCATCGATGCGACCGGCCTTGCCCTCGGTGTTGGAGGGGAAGAGACGGTAGTTGATCGCTGCGAGTTTGTAGACGCTGGGGTCCTGGAGACCGACACCACCGATCTTGACCGAGGGAATCTCACCCGCGAGATCGTAGGTGAGCGAAGGAATGGCGACCGAGGCGAAGACCAGGTTGTTGTAGAACCGGTTCGAACTGGTGTAACGGTTGACATCGAACTTCACCGTCAGGTCGCCCGTGATGTACTTGCCGCCGAGGTTGTACATATCGAGTTTGTTCTCGAGATCGCGAATGAGCCCGTAGGCGGTGCCCGTGACATTGGCGAACGACGCGGCGCGGACCGCCGTGGTGCTGCCATCAAACATCACACCGGAACCCGCCACGACATTGGCTGCAGTAAGAGCGGTGGTGAACTGCGCCGTGTCCTGCGTGTTGTGCCACTTGTTCGGGTTGTAACCAACATAGAGATCGAGACCCTTGAACGGCTGCCATTCGATGACGGCGTTGAATCCGCTCGTCTTGAACGTGCCGTAGGAGGCGCTGTTGTTGAATCCGCTCGAGAGCAACGCGGTCGGGACGCCGTTCGTCACAGTGGCGCTGGCCACGGGATTGCCGATGCCGATGGCGTCTTCGCGCCACGGCGTGGTGATGTCGCTGCCGGCGACGAGGACGCCGATCTTGCCGATGCTGGTCTGCTTCGAGGCGTTGGCGAAGATGTTGTAGTTCTGCTCGTGACCCCCACGCAGCTGCGAGTAAGTCGTGCCGGCGGTGATGCCGCCGCCGTAGCCGTCGGCAAAGTCGAACGGTTTGCGCATGCGGATGTCGACCAGGCCGCCAAGACCGCCGTCAATGTTGTTCGCCGCGGAAGTCTTGTAGACATCGATGCCCGCGATCAGCGCGGACGGAATCTGGGAATAGTCGAAGCTGCGCTGGCCGACGCCGACGCCCGCCGTGCCATTGGCAATGCCGCCGGGCGTGATGACCTCACGGCCGTCGAGCGTGTTCGTGATCTGGTTGAGACCGTGGATGGTGACTGCACCGTTACCGCCGAGGGCACCGAAGGTGTGAGCCAGTTGAACGCCGGGCACACGCGACAGCGCGTAGGAGGCATTAATGTCGGGCAGCTTGTCGATGTCGGTCGCCACGATGGAATCAACGAATTGCATCTTCTCCCTCTTGATCTCCGCGGCATTCGCGAGACTGCTGCGCAGGCCGGTGACCACGAGGGTGTCGAGTGTGACCGCCTTATCGTCCTTCCTGGACTCATCAGCCGCAGGCGCGGTGGTTTGACCGGTCAGGGGTGTCCAGCCAGCGGACAAAAGCGCCAGCAGGCCGGCGCTCGCGAGTAGTTTCATTTGCTTTTGCATAGGGTAAGATTCCTCGGGCAACAGCGGGCTGCCCGGCCGGTATCTCTCCTTGGGTTATGATATGGTTTGGGTTTAGGAATAAGTGCCCGCGCGGTCTGGCGTAACTGAACGACGTTCAGTTTTGACCGGGCAACGGACTTGCGTGTCCCGGAAACGAAGGACTGATCTCGTTGCCGGGGAGCAAAGTACTTTGGGGTGAGCAACTCTGGCCGGGACCTTAGCGATTAATCGAGGGACTCACTACGCGTAATCGGGGGCAATATATGCGGGATTCTAAGTTCAGCCGGTTCATCACCGGACCGGTTGACGCACCCGTTCGCACGCCGACTGCACCGATGCGGAGGATCTTGCGCAAACGTGGACACGGATCAACCAGCCGCGCTATCGTCGCGGAAGATCCATTCTGATCTATCTTTTGCGTCATTTCTTCCGTGTTTATTGCCTAATCCTGCGGTATTATTGGGTCATGGTGCAGTTCGATCCCTCCCGTCCCGACTTCACGCCATACGGTTTTACCTGCGTGCGCTGGAGCCCCTCGCCAATGCGGCGACCCGATCACCACAACGAAATCGAACTGAACATGCTGCACTCAGGGTGGGTCACGTATCTGCTCGGCGGCCGCAAGGTCCGCATTGAGAGCGGTCATCTCAGCGCGTTCTGGGCGGCCATCCCGCACCAGATCATCGATTACGACCGTGACACCGAGTACTTCGTCGCCACGATCCCGCTCTCGTGGTTCTTGCAATGCCAGCTGCCCGAGCGGATGACGCGGCCGCTGATGCGCGGCGAGGTGTTGAGCGAAAGTGAGCACGAGCGCGCGGGCTTCGACACCGCGCTCTTCCGGCAGTGGGAGACAGACCTTTCCCGTGAAGGCAGTGAGGAGGCCAAGGATATCGTCATGCTCGAAATGGAGGCGCGTCTGCGGCGGCTGGCGGGGACCCTGCCCTCACCCACCGCGCAGAAAAAGCGCAACCGGCGCCTCGCGCTGCAGGCCGGCGGGCTCAACCTGGTCGAGCAGATGGCGTGCTTCGTTGCCCAACGCTACACCGAACCGCTCACCGTCGCCGAGATCAGCTCGGCCGTGAAGCTGCACCCGAATTATGCGATGAGCCTCTTCAAAAAGGCGTTCGGCACGACGCTGATCGACTACCTCACGCACCACCGCGTGTCGCACGCGCAGCGTTTGCTGGCGACGACCGATGAGAAGATCGTCGACATCGCATTCAGCTCGGGCTTCAACTCGATCAGCCGCTTCAACGAAGCCTTCCGCCGCGCCTGCGGCTGCACCCCGCGCGCCTACCGCCTGGAGCACGAGAAGCCGTAGCACGGAGTGCGGAAGGAATTTCGCCGGGATGGGGCGAACAACCCGTCTTCATCCGCCAGATCGTTGCCGGACTAACACCCAAAAATTCGGCCACCCGCTTTTGCGTCACGAGCAACCGTTCGTCCTCTTCTATATCACAAAGACAATTACGCGCTGCTCGCTTTGATCCACGACGCAAACGCCGGCCAGTCAGCCGGACAGGCACCCTGCCCACGTATCCGGATTATTTTGCATCGAACAATTTCAGGTTTTTTTGCTGGACCCTCAGAAGCTGCCACCCAGCTGGTAACCCTGCCAGCCGCACAAAGGGGTGAACGTAACATTGTTCCACCCCATCACTTTTAATCGAGGAACCTTCTCGCGGCTCTATAGGTGCAGCCAGAAATTGACGGGCAGATCGATCGGCGAGCGTTCCACCGCACGCAG
>JBEHXD010000071.1:0-14861 GCA_048498875.1 Verrucomicrobiota bacterium | reverse complement strand
CAGTTCCTTGGCGTCGGGGAAGAGGATCGGATCCCCGGAGCGGGCGGCTTAGGCGACGGCGGATGCGGCCTTGGCGGGCGAAAATGCGTTCACGCTGATGCGCCCGCCAGGACATCATTGCACGCGCACACAGGCGATGGGTTTCTGTTATTTGAATTCGATCGCGATTGCGGCCCTGAAGGCCGCGCGAAGCGGCCGCCGGGTGGCGGTGTGGGATTTCGATGCGCATCATGGCAACGGCACCGAGGATATTTTGCACGGGGAGCCGAATGTGCTGTTCGCGTCCGTGCACCAGTCGCCCTGTTATCCCGGCACCGGACTGACATCGTTCGACAACTGTGAAAATTATCCGGTGAAGCCGCGCGCTCCACGTGAGGTGCATCGCGCCAGACTGGCGGAATCGTGGAAAGTGGTACAGGGATTCAAGCCCGATCTGATTTTGGTGTCCGCCGGCTTTGATGCTTATGTGGGAGATCCGATCACGGAGATGACCCTCGAGCGGGCGGATTTCGTCGAGTTAGGCTGCTGGCTGCACGATTCGGCGATTCCGACGGCAGCCATCCTCGAAGGCGGATACAGTTCCGATCTGCCGCTCTTGATTGACGATTTTCTTTCCGCTTGGGAAAACCGAACCCTGTTATCCGTTTGAAGACCACCTTGAATTACCAATTCGTTGATCGGGTTGAACAGCTCGCGCCGTTGTTTGCCGCGCTGGATCGCAGCAAGGAGATCGCCCTCGATACCGAGGCCGATAATCTCTTTCGTTATCGCACGCGGGTCTGCCTGCTCCAGATTTATGCGGGCGGGGAGATTTATCTGGTGGATTTGCTGGCCGATTTGCCGCTCGAACAGCTCTGGCCCCGGCTGGCCGACAAGCCGCTGATCATGCACGGGAGCGACTACGACCTGCGTCTGCTCTGGGAGCTGTGCCGGTTTCAACCGCAGAGCCTGTTTGATACGATGTTCGCCGCCCAGCTGCTCAACATTCCGCGTTTCGGGCTGGCCGCGTTGTTGGAGCAATATTTTGGCGTGAAGCTCGACAAGGATCACCAAAAGGCGAACTGGTCGCAGCGGCCACTTGACCAGGCGATGCTCGATTATGCGGCGATGGACGTGTTTTATCTTTTCGATCTGCGCGACCGGCTCCGCGATGAACTGACCAAACTCGGACGCATGGAATGGATGGAACAGAAGTGTCGCTGGCAGATCGACGCGGGACGCGACGGATTTGCGGCACCGGACGAAAACGCGTGGCGCATCGCCGGCTCGGAGAAATTGCGCGGCCGCGGGTTGCCCGTGCTGCACGCGATCTGGCACTGGCGCGAAAGCTGGGCGGAGAAAATCAACACCCCGCCATTCAAGGTTGTTGGCAATGAATTGCTCGGGCGCGTCGCCCGAACCGCGGATGAGGAACGCCCCATCGATGAGATTCTGAATGTGAATCTGGGCCGCCGGCATGACCGGCTGTATCCAACATTGGCCGAGGCAGTGCGAAACGGTCTGACGACGGATCCGCGCACGCTGCCGCGACGTGAGCGCCGGCGTGATTTCACCCCGATGACGCCGGATGAACTGGCGCGGCAGGATCGCATCAAAAACGACCGTGATCGGCTTGCGCAAAAATTGAATCTCGATCCCACGCTCATCGCCACGCGTTCGCAGCTGGTGCTGATCGCCCGTGATCCCGCCTGCATCGATGGCGTGTTACTGCCCTGGCAGGCGAATTTGCTGAAAGCCGAGCCGGCGTGGAAGAGCTAGGCATGGGCCGGAATATTCAGGCCGGAATTCTGTCATTCTGAGCAAAGCGAAGAATCCATGTGTTTTCAGACGATATCATGTTCGAGCGGGTGGATCCTTCGCGAGGCGAAGGATGACTCGGCGGTTTACGTGATGGCGATTGAATTTTGTCGTGGCTGAGTCTGCCAACATCGCCCGTCACCTGCCTTTGATGGCCGAGCGTCAGCCGGATCGCGTCGCGATCAAAGTGCCGCGCGGACGGTTGCCAGACGGTCGAATCGACTATCTCTCGCTTTCGTTTCGCGAACTCGATCATGAGGTCGACGCGTGGGTGGGAAAATTGAAGGAACGAGGCGTGTGTTCAGGCGATCGCGTTCTCATGATGGTGAAACAAGGGCTTCCGTTGATTGCGGCCGCCTTTGCACTCTTCAAGCTCGGGGCGGTTCCCGTGATCATCGATCCGGGCATGGGCCGGAAAAATTTCCTCGCCTGTGTGACCCGCTCCAAGCCGCGCGTTCTCCTCGGCATTCCGGTCGCTCAACTGTTGAGCCATGTTTTCCGCTCAGCGTTCGCCTCAGTAGAAATCCGCGTATGGGCCAGCAGCTCCGCCGTCGCTCGGCTTGCGCCAAGCGCTCAGCCCTCCGCGTTCAGCGCTCAGCCAGCCTCCAGCGCAGCCACTGACCTCGCGGCGATATTGTTTACGTCTGGTTCGACGGGTGCGCCCAAAGGCGTGTGCTACGAACACGGGATGTTTGAAGCGCAGGTGCGATTGGTGCGTGAGACCTATCGGATCGAACCGGGCGAAATCGACCTGCCAATGTTGCCGATTTTTGCGCTCTTCAATCCGGCGCTGGGCGTTACCACTGTGGTTCCGGAAATCGATCCGAGAAAACCGGCGGCCGTCGATCCGGAGAAAATTGTCCGCGCGATCCGGCAGGAAAATATCACCACATCGTTTGGCTCGCCCACGCTATGGCGAAAAATTTTCGACTACTGTATCGCCGAAGGAATCACGTTGCCCGGCATGCGCCGGGTGCTCTGCGCGGGTGCGGCGGTACCGGCATCGCTTTGGGCCGATGCCGCCCGCGTGCTGCCCAATGGGAAATTGCACAGTCCTTACGGCGCGACAGAAGTGCTGCCGGTGGCGAGCACTGGGTCGGACGAATTTGAATCCCGGCCTGAATTTGGTGCGCTCATTGGGCGCGTGTTGCCGGAAAATCAGGTGAAGGTGATCGCGCGGCAGGAAGGCCCAATCGCCAATCTGTCCGAGGCGCGTGCGTTGCCGGACGGGGAAGTCGGGGAAATCATCGTGTCCGGCCCAACGACGACGAAACGCTACGACGCGCTGCCCGATGCCACCGCGGCCACCAAGATTCAAGCCGGGAACCGTGTGTGGCATCGCATGGGCGACGCTGGCCGGTTCGATGCGAACGGACGGCTGTGGTTTTCCGGGCGAATTGCCGAACGAATCGAAACCGCCGGGGGCGCCGTGTATACCGAGCCGGCCGAACAAGTTTTTCGCACACACTCGCAAGTGGTGCGATGTGCATTGATTGGCTTGGGAGTGACCGGCCGACAGGAGCCCGCCTTGGTGATTCAACCGCGTTTTGCGACCACCGATCAAACCACCCTGGCGAAAGAGTTGCGTTTGCTGGCGCAGCAATACCCGCATACGGCGGGGCTCAGAAAATTCTTTTTCCATCCTGATTTTCCCGTCGATGTGCGGCACAACGCGAAAATTCACCGACTCACCCTCGCTAAGTGGGCTGCGACCGTGCGGGCATTTGAACCGGATGGCGCACTATGAAATCATCGAGTGATTCATCTTCCTCGATTTCAAATTCCCCGGTGTTTGTCACCGGGGCCAGCGGCTTTATCGGAGGCGAAATTGCGCGGCGCCTGTTGAGAAACGGACGTCGCGTACGCGCGCTGGCGCGGCGACCCCTGCCCGAATTGGAAAAACTGGGAGCGGAAATCGTGATCGGAGATTTGCTGGACGCGGCGGCGTTGCGCCGCGGCTGCGAAGGAGCCAGTGCAGTGTTTCACGTGGCGGCGCGAGTGGGAGTCTGGGGGCCCTACGCCGATTTTTATCGTGTAAACGTAGAGGGCACCCGCGCCGTCATCGCCGCATGTCGCGAGGCTCGCGTTTCCCGGCTGATCAACACCAGTTCGCCGAGCGTGGTGTACAACGGCAAAGACCTTCGTGGTATAAACGAGTCGGCTCCGCTGTGTACGCATGCGCCCAGTCCCTATCCCACGACCAAAGCGGCTGCCGAAAAATTAATAAGCGAAGCCAGCGACTCTTCGCTGACGACGGTGTCCCTGCGCCCACATCTGGTGTGGGGACCCGGTGACAAAAATCTGATTCCACGTGTGATTGAGTCGGCGCAACAAGGCCGCCTCAAAATTATCGGCGATGGGCGCAACAAAGTGGATCTCACGCACATCACCAACGTCGTGGACGCGCACCTGCTCGCCGAGCACGCTTCCGCGGCTGCGGTGGGGGGTAGAGCCTACTTCATCACCAACGGCGAACCGGTTTTGTTGTGGGAGTGGATCAACGAACTACTCCGCGGATTGGGCCGCCCGGAAATTAAAAAACGTGTTTCTCTTGGCGCCGCCGGTCTGATTGGCGGTGTGATGGAATCATTCTGGCGGGTTCTTCCGCTGAAAGGTGATCCGCCCATGACCCGATTCATCGCCAAGGAAATGGCAACCGATCACTGGTTCGATATTTCTGCGGCGCGAAGAGACCTTGGCTATCTGCCGCGAGTGACGATGGCCGCGGGAACGACGGAATTAATCGCCCGGCTGAAGCGGTAATGTGCCGTCACACGGTTCTCTGCCGCACGGCTTCAAAGAGCGTGATGATTGTGGCCATGGCGACATTCAAGGAATCGGCTTGGCCTGCCATCGGAATACGTACGAGCACGTTCGCTTCCTTCAGCCAGAACTCACTCAGGCCATATTGCTCGCTACCCATCACGACTGCGAGCGGGCCGCGCAGATCGGTTTGGGTGTAGATGTTCGTGGTGTGCGGCGTGGTGGCGGCGGTGCGGATTTCTTTTTCAGCCAGCCAGGCATGAACCGTTTTTGAATCGGAAACCACGACAGGCACCGAGAACAGCACACCGGTGGAGGCGCGGACGACGTTGGGGTTAAAAACATCCGTGACCGGGTCGCACATGATCACGGCGTTGACCCCCGCCGCGTCGGCGCTGCGCAGGATGGTGCCGAGGTTGCCGGGCTTTTCGATTGATTCGACTACGAGCAGGAAAGGCGTCGGGCCGAGCTTCAGATTTGCCAGTTCATGGCGCCACTGGGGCGCGACGGCCAAAAGCCCGTCGGGGCGTTCGCGATAGGCGACCTTGGCAAAGGCGTCCTTCGAAAGCTCGAAGAGCTGCGCACCCGCCTGCCGGGCCTGCTCGATCAGCGCGGGTTCGTTTTCGCCCAAAAACCAGTCGGGACTGAAATATAATTCGTTGAGGCAAACGTTTTTCTCCAAGGCGCGGCGCACCTCGCGGTAGCCTTCGACCAGAAACAACCCGGCTTCGTCGCGGTCGCGACGGTCGCGCAGCTTGACGAGCTGTTTGACACGGGGATTTTGCAGACTGGTGATTTTTTCGGGCGAAGACACTCCCACGAAACACGCGAAAAACGCGAAAGATGACAAACCAATCTTACCTGAGCTTTTGGCTTCTGATTCTTCAATTTCGTGTCTTTCGTGTGTTTCGTGGGCAAAAAGAAATTCAACGACCATCCCTTTCCCTACCATCACGAGCTGGAGCTCGAGATCTCCACGTTGACGAACCTCGGCGTCGGTTTGGGTCGGGTCACGGTGGGCGAGGGAAAGTGGGTCGTGATGGTGCCGTTCACGCTTCCCGGCGAACGGGTCAAAGTCCGGGTCTACCGGAACCACAAGAATTACTCTGAAGCGGACTTGGTTGAGGTGATCACCGCGTCAGCGCATCGCATCGACCCGAAATGCCCGCTGTTTGGCCGCTGCGGAGGCTGTCAGTACCAGCACCTCACTTACGTTGAGCAATTGAAGTGGAAACGCCAGCAAGTGGAAGAGCTCTTGAAGTACATGGCGGGGATTGAGCACCCGGTGGCTCCCGTGATCCCGTCGCCGCGCGAATTCGGTTACCGGTCGAAAATTACACCGCATTTTTCCGTGCCGAGACGCGGAAAAGAAATAACCAGTGACAAGGAGCAGGTATCAGGTGTGGAAAAAACGGCGATGCAAATGCCGATTGGCTTTCTAAAGCAGAGCTCGCGGTTTGACATCATCGACGTTCCGCAATGTCCCATTGCGACGCCGGAAATTAATGAAAAACTTCCAGAGGTGCGGGCACGGGTGCAGGCTAAGGCTGCCCGCGGGGAATACGAACAAGGCGCGACCTTGTTGCTGCGTCATGCCGAGGAAGGTGTCGTAACCGATTATGATGCGGTCATTCATGAAGTGATTCAAAACTCCGACGCTTCCGGGTCGGGGTCACCGCTGCGGTTGCATTTTCTTTCGCGCGATTTTTTCCAGAATAATCCGTTCATCCTGCCCGCATTCACGCGCTATGTACGTGAGCAGGCAGCAGCGAGCGGGGCCAGATTCCTCGTCGATGCTTACTGTGGCAGCGGATTGTTCGCGCTTTCCTGTGCCTCCGCGTTCGAGCGGGTGGCAGGCGTGGAGCTGAGTGTCACCTCGGTGAAATTTGCGACTGAAAATGCCGCCGCCAATGGCATCACCAATGCGACGTTTCTCGCCGGCGACGCCTCGCAGATTTTTGCCGGCCTGACTTTTCCCGCAGCTGATACGGCGGTAGTGATCGATCCGCCGCGCAAAGGCTGTGACGAATCGTTTCTGAACCAGCTGTTCGCGTTCGGCCCGCGCGCGGTGGTTTATGTGTCGTGCGACCCGGCGACGCAGATGCGTGATTTGAAAGGTTTCCTCGCTGCCGGCTACCGGCTGACGGCGGTGCAGCCGTTCGATCTGTTTCCGCAAACGCGGCATCTCGAGTGCGTCATCACGTTGGTGAAAGCGTAGTGAATTCTCGCCTTACGTTCTTGTTTTGCGCAGCAGGGCCGGCGTCACGGGAAAAACCCGGTTGGGCGCGATGACCCACAATTCCTCGGTTTCGCCGAGCGATGAATTCCATGGCGTGCCGGCAGCCCAGGGGGAGAAGGCGGGAAGGATGATTCTTTTTGGACCGCGAACGAGTCCGGGCAATTTTACGCGGCTTCCTGCCCCATCATACCAGCTGAACGCGGGATGAAAATGCCCCACGACCTCGATGCACCCGTTTGGTGCGCGTAGTTCCGTGTCGCCATGATGGAAAAAATAAGGGCCGCGGGACACCGATTTTTCCGTGGCAACGCTCCACTTCCGATCATGGTTTCCGGGAAGCAGGATCACCGGCAGACGGCACGATTGCAGGAAGGCCTCGGCGGCGTGGCGTCCCGCGAGATCGTGCAGCGAATCGCCCAGCCAGATCATTTCGGTGGGCTGATAGTCAGCGATCAAACTGTCGAGCCGGCGGGCGATTTCCTCGTCGCCCCACGACGGCAATAAATTGCCGGCCGCCTGATGGCTCGCGGCGTAACCCCAGTGCAAATCGGCGACCGCCAGCAGGCCCAGCGGCTCAAAATAGACGGCCCGCCTCGCATCGAGCCAGAGTCCGGGTTCGATTTCCGTGCCCTTCATGCGAGCGCTTTGGCTAGTCGCACTGCGACGGCTTTTCGGGTGTTTGATATCTCTGGGCCGGCGAGCGTCCCGTACATCTCGTGATAGAGGCGCTCGATCGTCGTCTCGGGATCTTCCAGACTCATGGTTTCCTTGATCTTGGTCACATACATGCCGAAGGAAAAGGGACTCACGCGCTCGGTAGTGATCAAGCGCCAGGGCAAGGCCGATGCCCGGGTCAGAAATTCGACCGCACGAGGCAGATCCAGAAAGCGCAGCGTTGCCTCTTTATAGGCTTCCACGAGCAAGGGATGATCGGGCTCATATTGTCGGAGCACATTGAAGATGATTTCCGAACTCCACTGCAAGGCCCGTGACCCGCGCTCCTGGCCGTGAATCCGTCTCGGCACCATGAGACCGGTTTGCGCGGCCACCCGGAATTGCCATTTAACCAGCGAGGCCTCCTCGAGTGCGATGCGCAAAGCCTGGTCCGCATCGGCGGGGCGGAAAAGCAGCTGCCATTCGGCCAGGGTCATTTCCTGGAATTCGCGGAGGCTGAACATGAATCCATAATCATCGATGGTCACGAGGGCGTTGCCGCCTTTGGTCTGTTGAAGCCGCTGGGCGATAATCCGGGAAAGCGCATCGTTGGCCGAGCGTCCAATGAGCGAATGGAAAAAATAATGCCGCAATTCGCCCTCTGCGCATCGCTCGATGAGGAAAAAATCGGCGGTGGGAATCGCCGACACCGTGGCTTGCAATCGGAAATGTTGCATGACCGCTGCGGTATTTCCGACGGACAAACCGTAATTATCGCGCAACCATTCGCCGGCTTGAGTGGCGTTTTCCTCCGGGTCACCGCCGCGTTGCAGGTGGGCCGCGACTTCCGTGCGCAGGCGGGTGACTTCGGTAGCCAGCCCGCTGGCGAGCGGCATCTTGTTCGCGTTCCACCGCGGAATGGTTGGCAGGGTGTTTTTGGCTTCCACCACCTTGGCGACGAGCAGCTCGGTTTTCACCAAGCGGACGCAACGGCCGTTCAGCACAAATACGTCGCCGAGGCGCAGCTGTTTCATGAACGACTCCTCGACCTGTCCGAGGTTGCGCCGCTTCAGCTTCACCTGGATCATCTGGTCCGTGGAAATCGTCCCGACGTTTTGGTAGAACTCGCGCGCCACTCTTGGCCGGGGAATTCGCATGATCCCGTCAACGATCACGATCTTTCCAAACACCTCGCGATAATTTCGTTCGAGGGAATTACCACCGCCCTCAAGGTAACGCACCACGCGGTCGAAATTCGCGCGGCTCAAATTCCGGAATGAATAGCTCCGTCGCATCAACGCGAACGCTTCGTCCGGCGTGACCGATTCAAAAATTGCCAGCCCCACGAGGTGTTGGGCGAGAACGTCGAGTGGGTCGTCGGGAATTTTCACCGGCTCCAATTCCCGTCGCTCCATCATGCGCGCGGTGACGGCACATTCCACCAGATCGTTGATGTTGCTTGCCACCAGCAGCCCGTGACTGGTTTCGCCCATCGAATGACCCGAGCGACCTATCCTCTGGAGGGCGCGGCTCACTCCTTTCGGCGCCGACACCATCACCACCAGGTCGATCGATCCGATATCGATGCCCATTTCCAAGGAGGTCGAGCAGACGACCGCGCGCAATTCGCCCCGCTTCAGGCGATCCTCCACTTCGAGGCGCACCGCACGGTCGAGTGACGCGTGATGCACTTCGATTTGAGGCGCGAGGTCGGCTAGGATGTGCTTCAGCCGTACACCGATCGTCTCGGCTCCGCTTCGTGTATTGGTGAAAATAAGCGTGGTGCGTTTGGTCCGCAGTAATTCCCCGAGTTCGTGCAGGACCCGTGTGCCGGTATAGCCGGCGGGCGGGTAGGGATTTTTTCTCAACGGCGAGAAAACTTCGATCCGGGCGGCTTTTCGCTGGGCCACTTCAACAATACGGCAATCACGTTCCGGTCCGACAAGAAATTCGGCCATGGTCTCCAACGGCGACACCGTCGCGGAAAGGCCTACGCGAGTCAGCGAGTTTGACGTGATTGAGTCCTCGCGCGAACCGGTGACAATCTCCTCGAGCCGTTCGGTCGCGACCATCAGCAAAGCGCCACGCTTGTTTTCCGCGAGCGCATGCAGTTCGTCCAAAATCAGAAACCGTGCGGGCTTGAAAGCGGGCACCCACGAAAGCTGGCTCAGTAATAACGTCAGGCTTTCCGGCGTCGTCACCAGAATGTGCGGCGGTTTCCGTTTCTGTGCGGCGCGTTCCTTCAGTGAGGTATCGCCGCTGCGCAGGCCGACGCGGATGAAATCCCAGCCCAGTTCGGCCAGGGGACCATTGAGATTTTTCTGCACGTCGTAGGCGAGCGCGCGGAGCGGCGAAACGTAAACCGCGACGATGCCCTTGGGAAGTTCGCCGCGGTCATGAGCCTTGGCCAGGTAGTCGAAGACGCCGAGAAACGCCGCCAGGGTTTTGCCGCTGCCGGTGGGTGACGACAGCAAGGTCGAGTGACCTTGGAGAATTTCCGGCAAGGTGGCTTTTTGAGCGGGTGAAAATCGGCCGAAGCGCCCCTGAAACCACTTCCTGAGCTGAGGGTGCAGCCCGGCAAAAAGCGTGGCGTCGCTGATTGCTGAGGCGGGGACCCGGGTGACCATGAGTGGTTCAACAAAGCCACCGCGGCCCACCGCGCAAGTGTGACTGCGAGATGGATCCGGGGAATTGGAAATATCCCTGGATTTTCGTGTGCGGTCGGTCTCGACGTGATGGACCGGCTTTGCTCAACTGGCCGGGTCATGTCTGCACACACAGGCTCCCGTTCTTGGTTTTCGCTCAACTGGTTGCTGGTCTTTTTGCCCATCGCGGTCGCGGTACACTATGTGCCGGCGTGGAAAAACGAGACCCTGCTCTTTGTGCTTTCGGCACTCGCGATCGTGCCTTTGGCCGGGCTCATGGGCGAAGCCACCGAGCAATTGTCCCACCGGCTGGGCGCGGGAGTCGGAGGCCTGCTGAACGCGTCGTTTGGCAACGCCGCCGAACTGATTATTGCCATCATGGCTCTCAAGGCGGGGCTGATCGATGTGGTCAAGGCCTCGATCACGGGATCGATCATCGGCAATCTGCTGTTGGTGCTGGGCGCATCGATTTTTTGCGGCGGATTGCGCCATCCCCGGCAGCGCTTCAACAAGACTGCGGTCCGCGCCTCCTGCACGGCGCTGATGCTCGCGGCCTTTGCTCTCGTGATTCCCACGGTATTCCATGTGGCGGCGGAAAAGCATCCGGGCGGCTGGACTCCCGCCGCCGAACAAAACCTTTCCGTCGCCATCGCGGTCGTGCTCCTGCTGAGTTACGGCGCGATGTTGATTTTCTCGCTGGTGACCCATCGCGATCTGTTCACGGGTGAGGAGGATCATTCCGTCTCTGCGCCGGAAAACGAAGCCGACGGGGAAGTGTGGCCGGTGGGAAAAGCCGTGATGTATCTCGTTGTGGCCACCGGACTGGTGGCATGGATGTCCGAATTTCTGGTGGGCGCGGTGGAAGCCGCGCGGGTGTCGTTTGGCATGACCGAGACTTTTGTAGGCGTTATCGTTATCGCGATCGTGGGCAATGCCGCGGAACACTCCACGGCCGTGACCATGGCCCTGAAAAACAAAATGGACCTGTCGCTCGGTATCGCCGTGGGATCCAGTTTGCAGATCGCGCTGTTTGTCACGCCCGTGCTCGTCCTCGCGAGCCTGCTTTTTCCCCGGCATTTGAACCTGGAATTCAGCCTCGCGGAAGTGAGTGCGGTGGTGGCCGCGGTTTTTGTCACGGAACAGATCAGCGGAGACGGCGAAAGCAACTGGCTCGAGGGCATCCAGCTCCTCGCGTTGTACATCGTGGTCGCGATCCTGTTCTTTTTCCTGCCCGGCTGAGCGGCGTGAACGCAATCGCATGTTGCTCCACAAGATTAATCCCGGCCTTGAGCTCCGGTTGATCCGGCCCCAGGACGCGCCGGCGCTGTTTGAGATCGTTGAAGCGAATCGCGAGAAATTGCGCGTGTGGCTGCCGTGGGTGGACGCGACGCGAAAGCTGGCCGACACCGAGAAATACATCGCGACCGCTTTGCGTGAAAATGAAAAGACCCGCGCGTTTACCTGCGGAATCTGGGCTAACGGCAGGCTCACAGGCATCATCGGTCACAATCGGATCGACTGGGCGAATCGCGCCGGATTTCCGGCATATTGGCTCGCGCCGGGCAGCGAAGGCCAGGGGATCATGACCCAGTGCTGCCGGGCGGTCATCGCGCACGCGTTTGGCGAACTGCAGCTCGCACGGCTCTTCGTCGGTGTCGCCACCGAGAATCTCCGGGCGCAGAAAATCCCGGAGAAACTGGGCTTCAAGCGGGTGAGTACGTTGAAAAAAGCCGAGTGGCTGTACGACCGCCACGTCGATCATTATATCTACAGCCTGTCGGCCTCGACAAAGGGGTAGGGCGGATTATCCCTAATCCGCCGATTCAGGACGATCGAGAAGCTTGAAGCCTCCGCCAACCCTGACGGCGGATTAGGGATTGTATGGACCGGAGACATGGGTGACAGGCGTTCGGAGACATGGGTAACACTCTGGGATGCCATGGCGCACCATAACCCCGATGACCCAACGTCTAGAGTTCGTAATTTTAGCGACGCAATCCGACCTTGCTTTTCGAGAGCTGTGCCGTCGTCACGGCGTGAGCCGCAAGACCGGCTACAAGTGGCTGGAGCGCTATGAAGCCGGTGGCGCCGCGGCGCTGCAGGATCGTTCGCGCCGGCCGCATGGCTCACCCCGTCAGGTTTGTTCTGCGGTGGCCGAGACCGTGGTCGCTTTGCACAAGGAAACCACGTGGGGCGGACGCAAACTGCAGCAGCGACTGCAAGCCCTGGGCCATGCCGAAGTGCCGGCCGCAAGCACCTGTACGGAGATTTTGCGGCGAGCCGGTCTGCTCAAAAAAGATCGTCCCGCCGGCCCAGTGCAGTCCTTTGAACGGTCGGAGCCGAACCAACTGTGGCAGGCCGATCATAAAAGCGACTTCGCCACGCAGTGCGGATCGCACTGCCATCCCCTGACCATGTTGGACGATCATTCGCGATTTAATCTCGTCCTGGATGCCGCCGGGAACCGGCGCACCGCGACGGTCCAAACGGCAATGACGGCGGCGTTCGCCTGTTACGGTCTGCCGGAGGCGATCCTCTGCGATAATGGCGCGCCTTGGGGGAATGTGGCCGATGGCACCGGGCACACCGCACTCACGGTCTGGTTGCTGCGACTGGGCGTGAGAGTACTGCATGGCCGGCCTTATCATCCCCAAACCCAAGGCAAGGAAGAGCGGTTTCATCGCACGCTCAAGCAAGAGCTGCTCACCCGCCACACCTGGCGCGATCTCGCCCATTGCGCGGCGGAGTTCGTGCGTTACCGCCATCGCTATAATTACGAACGCCCGCACGATTCGCTGGGTGGGAACACTCCCTCTGCACGGTACCGTCCCAGTGTGCGGTCCCTGCCCGCGACTCTCCCCATTCCGGAATATGCCAACATGGAAGTGCGTGTCGTACGCGCCAAGGGCGTCATCACCTTCGGCAACCAAACCTGGCACATCGGCAACGCGTTCGCGGCACTGCCCGTCGGCCTGCGCCCAAGCCCGCAGGCCGACGGGCAGTGGGAAGTCTACTTTGCCCACTTCAAACTTGGGTACCTGGACCTCACGACTCGTCCGCACGCCAAGCACACCCTCCGTTCTCTGTCGGCGCTCACTTCACCCCAAGACTAAATCCTTTCACACACCCAAATGCTCAAGTGTCACCCATGTCTCCGAACACGTGTTACCCTTGTCTCCGGCCCAAACAATCCTTAAGCCGCCGTCAGGATTAGCGATCGGTCAATACACGCCCAATCCCGGCGGATTAGGGATAATCCGCCCTACCGCCTTTCAACCGGCGTAAGGACCGTTTTGGATTCAGGGGAACAAACCGCGTTTTGCCTTGGCCTCGGCGACCCGGGAAATGCCGAGCACGAGGGCCGCGGTGCGGCGGCTGCAGCCGTATTTCTTTCTGGTCTCGTCGACCGAGGCCTTCGCCTTGGCCAGCATGCGGTGCAACTTGTCGAAAACTTCCCCCTTGGTCCAATAGTAGTTCTGCAGGTTTTGCAGCCACTCGAAATACGACACGATCACTCCCCCGGAATTGCACAGCACGTCCGGGATCAGTTCGATGTCATCGCGCGCATCGAGAATTTTGTCCGCTTCGTTCGTGGTCGGTCCGTTGGCGCCCTCGGCGAGCAACCGGCATTTAAGCTTCGCGGCGTTGGCTCCGGTAATGGTGCGTTCGAGCGCCGCCGGGATCAGCACGGTGCATGGAAGTTCGAGCAGCTGTTCGTTGGTGATCGCGGTGCCGCCGGCGAATCCCTGCAGCGATTTGTTTTGCGCGACGTGGGCGAGTGCGGCTTTCAGGTCGAGGCCCTTTTCGTTGAGGATGCCGCCGGTGAAATCAGAAATGCCAATGATCTGAGCGCCCCATTCCTGAAGGGCCAGTGCGGCCTCGCTGCCGACATTACCGAAGCCCTGGATCACGACCGTTGTTTTTTCGGGGACGATTCCGAGATCCTGCAGATAGGCTTTCACAAACCAGGCCACCCCTTCGCCCGTGGCTTCGCGACGGCCCAGCGATCCGCCGAGGGCGATCGGTTTGCCGGTGATCACACCCGGATCGTAGTGCCCTTGATGGTTCGAATAGGTGTCCATCATCCAGGCCATCACCTGTTCGTTGGTGCCGACATCCGGCGCGGGAATGTCGACGTTCGGACCGATGAAGGGAAGGATCTCCTGCATGTAGCGGCGGGAAAGTCGCTCGAGTTCGTTCTGCGAGAGGTTGCGCGTATTGACGACCACGCCGCCTTTGGCCCCGCCGTAGGGAAGACCCACGAGCGAACATTTCCAGCTCATCCACATGGCGAGCGCGGCGACTTCGCCGAGCGTCACGTCCTGGTGAAACCGGATGCCGCCCTTGGCCGGACCCGTGGAAAGATTGTGCTGCACGCGGTAACCCTCAAAAATCTCAATCTGCCCATTGTCCATGCGCACCGGCATCGAAACAACCACGCAGCGCCGGGGGCGTTTGGTGCGTTCCCGCACTCCGGGATCGAGTCCGAGGATGTCGGCCGCCGTGTCGAACTGATGGCAGGCCTGCTGGAAAACGGGGGAATTATAAATGGTATTCGTCAGGGCCATGGGTGAACGGGAACCAGTTGTGATGAGAAGATGGCTGCGCCGCGCATTTTTTCAATTGGCATTGCGGGGGCGGACAACTCCACTGGCCTCCTTCGTCACCATGAGTTCACTCAAGAGCTTTTTCCTCTGGCCGGTCTACCGACTGGTGTTCGCCGCCTTGCTCGCCGCGCTGGGCCTGGCCGGAGTGGCGTTGTG
>JBEHXD010000070.1:0-14972 GCA_048498875.1 Verrucomicrobiota bacterium | reverse complement strand
TGGACCACAGGCCGACGGCGATCATGGCGAGCAGATGATCCCATCCGGAAAGAGGGTGCATCGCGCCGGCGGCGAAATCCCACGTGAGTTCGTGACCTTCGTGGCCCGGGTGTGCCTGAGCGACGACGGGCAAGGTCAGGGCGGCAAGGATGAAAATCCGGCTCAGTTTCATGGTTTGGGAAAAGCAGTTTGTGCGCCAAATCGCAACCTCGCGGTTAACGATGTTTGGGGAAATCGCCGGTGGTGGCGGCCTGCAGGGGGATGAATCGCTCGCGTACCGCTTTTGCGAGCAAATCGGGCGGCAGGAGGCCTTCGTTGACCACGAAATCGTTAAACGCCTGCCGCTTGAATTTCGGCCCCAGCGCCACTTCGGTGGAGGCGCGCAGTTCCATCAGCCGGATGTAACCGTAGAAATAGGAAGTAGCCTGGCCCGGGGCCCGGAACGTATAGCGGTCGATTTCCTGTTTGGTCATGGCTTCCGAAAGCAGCACATCCTGAGTCAGGATGTCGTGGGCGCGTTCCGGAGTCATGAGCCCGAGGTTGAGCATGGGATCGATAAACGCCCGCGCGGCGCGCTGAAGACGTGCTTGCAGGGTGAAAAGCTGCCCGTCCAGCGGCTCATAGGGTTGCATTTCCGCTTCGGAATAAAGCGCCCAGCCTTCGACGTTCACGCTGTTAAAGGCAAAATAGCTGCGGGCGAGAGAGACGCCGCGTTCGACCATCGCGGAAAACTGCAGCTCGTGTCCCGGACGGCCTTCGTGGGCGACGAGAGTCCACGCGTAGTAGCGATGGGTGAAGTCGTCGTAACCGTCGGTCTTGGCCCCGGCGGCCGCGGGCGGATTTCCGGTGGTCAGGATGAACTGGCCGCGTTCGCCCTTGTTGTTCACGAGGGGCGGGGGCTGCATATGCGGTGCGGGCTGACCGGCGTTTTCGGCTTCGGACGCGAGCCGCATGATCATCGCGCGTTCCGGCAGCGTAACGATGTGCTCACGGCGGATAATTTCCTCAATCTTCCCGATGATCTCGTGATAGTAGGCTTCCACCTTGTCCCGGGTGAGCTGTTCCTTCTTCAGTGCACGGATCACATCGCGGTAATCTGTGACGGAAAGATTGTGCTCCTTCGCGACCAGCGGCGCGAGGGTGTTCATCTGGTTCCGGATTTCACCGAAGGCGACCAGCGCCTTGCGCATGAGTTCTTCCGGGGAAATATCGAGGCCGACGGTCTTGAGGTTGTCGGCGTAGATTTCCACTGGCAGCCGGTGATCGGCGCGGGCCCGCGGCATCACGGTGGTTTTCAACCAGGCATTGTAGTCGTTGAGCTGCTGTTCCAACGCGGTCAGGGCGGCTTCGGCGCCGTCGCGTTTATCGAGTTTATACTGAACGAAGAGTTCGCGAATTCCCTTGGTATAGCGGGCGCTGTTGGCGATGGCCTGCTCGATATTGTTTTTGTAGGGCCCGATGCGGGTGGCATCCAACGCGGATTCATTGTACCGTGCTTTCGCGAGTTCGGTAATTGGCGTGGTGCCAGGTTCGAGTCCCGTGTATCGTTTTAAACGGACGAGCGCGGCAGGCTGGCGGGCGGCACTGATTTGTTCCTGCAGCAAACCAAACTCGCCGTAGAAAATCACCTGGCCCACGTCGACGAAGGGCAAAAGATCCTTGTTCGTCAGCCGGTTGGTTTCGAGTTGGTCGCTGGCCGATTTTATCAGGATCTCCAGGTCCTGGTGGACCTGTGGATCGGATTCGTTGAGCATCCGTTTCTGAAGCTCGTTGCGGGCTTCGCTCAAAGCCGATTCAACGCGTTCGTTGATCTGCGGGCCGAGATCGGTTACGTAGTTGTCGAATTCCGCGAAGCCGGTGGACGAGGCATTTTCCGGCGCAAACTTGTTGGTGGCATCGAGCAGAACCTTGGCGTTGGCATTGCTTTTTTCGATCCAAGCGGGGCCATCCGCGCGGGCGAGGGGAACCACGCTCAAAAGCAAAACCCCGCCAATCATGCGTGAAATCAGGAGAGAAACGAACCGGGCGGATTGGGCGGATTTCATGGGCTTTCGGGATGGGATATTCCGCCCTACAACAATTGTCGGGCGAGGAATTCTGTCTGTTGCCGGGCGAGTTCCTGCAGGCCGCCCTTGGCCAGACCGAGGAGCGTTTGCAGTTGCTCGTGGGAAAAAGTGGATTCCTCGCCGCTGCTCTGTACCTCCACGAACTGGCCGCGGCCGGTCATGACAACGTTGGCGTCCACTTCGGCATCCTTGTCCTCGATGTAGTTGAGATCGAGCAAGGGCTGTCCGTCGAAGAGTCCGACACTCACCGCGGCCACGGTGTCGGTCAGAGGGTTTTCCGCGATGCGTCTGGCTTCGAGTAGTTTTTGAATGGCGAGGCGCGCGGCGATATAGGCGCCGGTGATCGACGCCGTCCGGGTGCCGCCGTCCGCCTGGAGCACGTCGCAATCGATCCACAGCGTGTGCTCGCCGAGTTTTTTCAAATCGAGCACGGCTCGCAACGACCGGCCGATCAGGCGTTGAATTTCGATCGTGCGGCCGTCGATCTTGCCCTTCGTGATGTCACGCGGCTTCCGCTCGAGCGTGCTGTAGGGCAGCATCGAATATTCCGCGGTGAGCCAGCCGCCGGTGACGCCCTGCTGGCGCATCCACGAGGGCACCTTGGCCTCGATGGTGGCGGCGCAGATGACCCGCGTGGCGCCAAAGCCCACCAGCACGGAACCGGAGGCATAGGGAGCGACATTGGCTTCAATGGTGAAAGGGCGAAGTTGATCGGCACGGCGACCGTCAGCGCGGGAAGGAGAGGACATGAGATTTTTTAACCACTGATTTCACGGATATGCACGGATGCGGATTTAGTTCAGACGGGATTTATTCCCATTCGTTCACCTGTCGCTGAAGTCTGACGAGTGCATTGATTGAGCATCCGTGTCTGTCAGTGAGATCCGTGGTTTCGATTTCGTTTTAAAGCGGCGTCGAACGATCATGTCGTTTTTTCGAATCATTCGAATCCAAGTTCAGGGCGACAGATCTTCCGGAATTTCCTCCTCCGGCTCGTCGGGAGGAACAAAGGGAGCCAGCGTGGACGAAACCCGGTGAATCGTGGGCTTCGGGGTTTTCTGCTCGGCCATGTGCGCGATGAGCCGGTCGTTGAAGGTCTTCGCAGGATCGTGGCCCATGTTTTTCAACGCCTGGACCATGGCGGCCACTTCGATGAGACGGGCAATATCGCGTCCGGGGCGGACGAAAAATTCGATGTGCGGAACTTTTACGCCGAGGATGTCGTAGTAATTTTCCTCCAGTCCGGTGCGTTCCTCGACGACATCGGGGGTCCATTCGCGCAGCGAGACGACCATATCGATGCGCTTTTCGAGGCGGATGCTTTTCACGCCGAACATGTCCGCGATGTTGATGATGCCGATGCCACGGCACTCCATGTAGCCGCGATTGAGCGGGCGCGAACTGGCGGAGAGTTCGCGTTCGTCGAGCAGTTTGATGCACGTGAGATCGTCGGCGACGAGCGAATGACCGCGCTCGATGAGCGCGAGTGCGCATTCGGATTTTCCGATGCCGCTGTCGCCCCGGATCATGACGCCGATGCCCTTCACATCGAGTGTGGTGGCGTGTTCGGTGCCCGAAGCGGCGAACTCATTGTCGATGCAAAGCGTCGCAGCGTTCACGAAATTCATCGTGATCATCGGTGTGCGGAAGATCGGCAGCTTCATCTCCTCGGACACCGCGATCATCGGGTGTGTCGCGACGAAGTTGCGGGTCAGAACGATCGTCGGAATGCCGCGCTTCACCATTTCCTGAAACGTTACGATCTGCTGGCGCTGGGGCAGTGTCTTCAGGTAGGTCATCTCGGCGGCGCCGAAGACCTGAATGCGCTTGTTGGCGAAATACTTGAAGAAACCTGTGAGCGCCAGCGACGGACGGTTGATTGAGCCCTCCCGGATCAGGCGGTGCAGGCCGGGGGCGCCGGTGACCAGCTCGAGCTGCAGTTTTTCGCGGTAAGTTTCGTAGAAGTGCGCGACGGTGATGCCGTGAATTGCTTTGGTGGGCATGGCAGGCGGGGAGATCGGTGGGCCTTAAGGGATAAGGAATCAGCGCCGTTTCCCAAGCTAAAAGCCGCGAGGGGCGGGGCGGTGACGGCTCAAAGATTGAAGTCTTTTCCGAGGTAAAGTTCGCGCGCCTGGGGGTCGCTGATCAGGAATTCACCGGAGCCCTCGGTCATGACCTTGCCGCGATGGATGATGTATCCGCGATCCACGATGCGGAGGGTCTCCCGCACGTTGTGATCGGTGATCAGGACGCCAATTCCCCGCTGTTTCAGGTCGAGAATGATTTTTTGCACTTCGGCCACCGAGATCGGATCGACGCCGGCGAACGGTTCGTCCATGAGCAGGAAACGCGGACGAGTGACGAGGGCGCGCGCGATTTCCAGCCGGCGACGTTCTCCGCCGGACAAGGTGTAGGCCTTTTGCTTTCCGAGATGCCCCAGGCTCAATTCGTCCAGATGGTGTTTGACGAGTGCCGGGCGTTCACTGGAGCGGATCGCGAGCGTCTCCACGATGGCGAGGATATTTTCCTCCACGGTGAGTTTGCGGAAGATCGACGCTTCCTGAGGCAGATAACCCACGCCGAGGCGGGCGCGTCGGTGCATGCGCAGGTCCGTGGCGTCCTGGCCGTTGATGGAAACTTTTCCAGAGGTCGGGGGCACGAGTCCAACCACCATATAGAAGGTGGTGGTTTTTCCGGCGCCGTTGGGACCGAGCAGGCCGACGACTTCGCCCGCCTTTACATGAATGCTGATGCCGTTGACGACGTTTTTTTCGCCGTAGGTTTTAACCAGATTCTCGGTGCGGATATCGATGGTGTTTTCCATGCTCGATCGGCTCAGGGTTGCTTCGGGGCGGATTCCACGGCCGAAGGATTTGGCGGTGCATCCGCAGTCGGCTTTGATTCTTTCGGGGCGGCAGCGGGCTCCTTTGCACCGGGTTTCAATTCCTTGTCGACACCGTAATCCTTGACCGGTGGAGCGGTAATCTCCGGATCTTCGATGAGCACGCGCCGCTGGCCGCGGAGCAGCGTGATTTTCCTCCCGGCCGCACGGGTATTTTGATCGTGGTCCACGATCACCGGGTGCTCGGAGAGCACGACTTTTTCTTCGCCGGGCAGCACTTCGGCCCGACCACAGGCGGCCTCGCGATCGCCGAGGACCATCAGCACATTTCCAGTCGCCAGCATCGATTTGAACTCCTTGGTTTTTCCGATGGTGGCGGCTTGTTCGCCACTGCGCAAAACCACGACCTGAAGAAAATCGCAGTTCATCTTCATATTGGTGCCCGTCACCACCACGTGGTCCTTGAAAGTGAAGGTCGTTTCCTTGTCGGTGCTGACCATTTCTGCCGGACCGTCGCTGGTGATCACGGTGTTTTTGGGTTCGACGCTCTGCGCCTGGCTGACGATGACGGTCCCGGCGGCGAGCGCCGCTGCGGTGAAAAGACGAAGATTTTTCATTTCAGGAAATTTTGAATTTCGACGTGGAAGAGGGTGACCCGGGCTTTCTTTTGGATGATCGTTTTCTTTTCCTTGTGCGCGTAACGCCAGCCCGTGCCGGTCGCTTCAAAGTCATCGTTGATCACACGGATCGTACTGTCGCCCGTTACGATGGATTCGGTCGGCAGTACCGTGGCCGTGGGGCTCAGGATCAGGGTGGTTACCTTGTTGTCCTCCTTGCCGGAAAAGACGGAAAGAGTGAGTTCCTTGATGTTAATCTGATTCGTTTTCGGCTGATAAAACGCCTCCGAGCCACGCACCAGCCAGGCGCGAAATCCCTCGGGCGTGAAGCTGGGGAGACGAAAGTTAATCACCGGCTTGTCCGCGGAAATCTGCGTGCCCGCCGCCGATGCCATTACGGCGGCTACGAAGGCCAAAAACAGCAGGAGCTTTTTCAGGAAAGAAAGCACAGTGGGGCTTACTGACCGCGACTCTCGAGGATATGTTCACATACTTCCCGAACCGCTCCCAATCCGGCGGGGCGGGAGGGAACATATCCGGCAGCCTTGAGTGCCGCCGGCATGGATTGTTCGGGTGCAACCCCCACGCCTGCCCATGCGATCGCGGGAGCATCGATGTCGTCGTCACCCATGTAGCAGACCTGGGCGGAGTTGAGACCGAGGCGACTCGCCAGTTCCTGCAGGACCATCAGTTTATCGGTGCGTCCCTGGATAAGGTGAGGAACCTTCAACTCGTTCGCGCGCAGAGTCGTGGCTTCCGATTTGCGGCCGGAAATCCACGCGACGGCGATGCCCGCCTTGTTCAGGCGCACGATGCCCATCCCGTCCAGGATCGAAAAGCGTTTCGATTCATTGCCATCCGAGGAAATCGACACGGTTCCGTCCGTGAGCACGCCGTCCACATCCATCGCAAACAACTGAATGTCGGCCCAGCGGGATTGGGGGATTTTGGCGGCGCGGCTAAGCATGGAGCAACTCAAGGTTCGCCGCCGGGCGGGGAATGACAAGAGTGAAGCAGCACCGGCTTCGGGTGCTAACGACAGGTGCGCTTAACCCATCCAGGCGGCGATGGCATCGACAATTTTGTCCTTGCTGGGCCGGAAGGCGGCTTCCAGTTCCGGCGCAAATGGCACAGGTGTGTCAATCGCCGCAACGCGCAGGGGAGCCGCCTTGAGCTGGCTAAACTGTTCCTCGGTGAGGCGGGCCACGAGTTCGGCCCCAAATCCATGGGTGCGCCGGCCTTCGTGGATCACCACGAGCCGTCCCGTGCGTGCAAGGGATTCCTTGATTGAGTCGAGTTGCAATGGGGCCAGGGCCCTCAGGTCGAACACGTCGAAAGTGGTATCGTACTCCTCTGCGAAGTAGTGACAGGCTTCCGTGGTCGCCAGGACCATCTCGCCATAAGTGACGATCGTGGCGAAGTCGCCAGCGAGAAGCTGCTTGGGCTTCCAGATTTCCCGGTAGTCCGGGTCCCATTTGACGGGATGTTTGCCGCGGCGATAAAGCGCCTTGTGCTCGAGGAGAATGACTGGGTTGTCATCTTCGTAAGCCGCGAGCAAGGCGTTGAACGCGTCCTGCGGATTGCTGGGGTAAAGCGCTTTCAGCCCGGGGAACGAGAGGAACGAGGATTCGAGTTCCTGCGAGTGAAATGAACCGAAGGTCAGACCGCCGCCGCAGGGAAACCGGAGGACGAGCGGGACTTTCTGGCCGGACCGGTAATGATAAGTCGCCGCGTTCAGGGCGATCTGGGTCATCGCCTCCGTGGAAAAGTCTGCGAATTGAAATTCCTCGATGGCGCGGTGTCCGTTGATCGACAGACCGATCGCATAACCGGTGCTGGCGGATTCGCAGAGCGGCGTGCTGAAAACACGGGGGCGGCCGAAGTCAGCGACGAGCCCCTGGGTTACTTTGAAGGCGCCTCCGTAAGTTCCAATGTCCTGTCCGAGAATGACCGATTCTGGGCGTTCCGAGAGGATTTTGCGCAACGCATGATTGAGCGCCTGGGCCATCGTGACGTTTTCCGGCACGGCAGGTTCGGCCTTCCACGTCATCGGCGAGGGGGTGGGTGCGAAAACGTCGTGCGCGACTGCCGAAGGATCGGCGGGAGGCAAGGCGAGCGCCGATTTGATCGTGGCTTCGATAAAATCCCGCACTTCGGTGTCGATGGCGTCAAGCTTGGCGCCATGTCCGGCGGCGACCAGCTGGGCGCGAAATTTCGGCAGCGGATCCTGTGCGAGAATGGCATCGGCTTCGCCCGGTTTCATGTAGTCGCAGGTGTCGTACGCGGCGTGCCCTCGCAGGCGGAATGTGTGGGCCTCGATCACCAACGGCCGGCGGGTTTCACGCACTTGGGCGATCGCCTTGCCCAGCGTTTGAAGAACGTGCGCCGGATTCGAACAATCCATGGCGAAGCCTTCCATCCCATAACCCCTGGCGCGGTCATGAAGCGTGGCGGAGGCGTATTGCTCGGAAATTGGTGTGGAGTACGCGTAGCGGTTGTTCTCGATGACAAAAATCATCGGAGTCGACAGAACCGTTGCCAGATTCAGCGACTCGTGGACGTCGCCCGTGCTCGATGAACCGTCGCCAAAAAATGCGAAACCGACCGCGGGAAGTCCCAGGCGACGTTGCGAATCCGTGGCGCCGATCACGTTTGAGATCATCACCCCGAGGTGGGAAATCATCGGCAGGCTGCGGTTGGCCGGATCGCCGTGGTGAATATTTCCTTCCCGGGCCCGGGTCGGGCTTCCGCTGTTGGCGATGTATTGGCAAAGGTGGTCGCCAAAGTGACCGCTCCAAACGAGATGACCGCCAAAACCCCGATGGGAAAATGAGATTACATCGATGGCTTTGTCGGCGAGAAGGGCCAACGGCACGATCAATGCCTCATTGCCCTGGCCACCAGTCACGGTGCCGCGAATCAATCCCTGGCGGAAGAGGTCCAGAATGCGATTGTCGCCCGTGCGCCCCAGCAGCATCCACGCGTAGGTCAACAGGAGGCTTTCCGGCTGATCCAGTTCGGAAGGCCGGATCGTACGGCGGTCGAACAGGCTGGGCGGAGTAGGGAAGCTCATTGAGTCCGGGAAAGTTGCCGAGCGCTTGGCGCGGCTTCCAGAAAAAACTTCCATACCGTTTGGTCCCCAAAATGACTGGTTTTGCGCCCTGCCCGGCAAATGGGATGAGCCTGAACGGGACGCGGAGAGGTCATTGACCGGAAATCAGTCTTTTCGCCGCGGTTAAATCGGCGGCGACGAGTCCATGTCCGGTAGGCAGAGTATTCAACGTGACCGTCGCGCCCGTGCTTTGAAGCAGCGCTTTGATTTGCGCGCCATGCCCGGGCGGAACGATGGAATCATGCTGTCCGCTCGAGATCAGGACGCGTTTCCCCGACAAATCCGGTACTTTTTGTGGTTCGCCGATCCACATGGGGCGCAACAGCACCGCTCCCGCGAGCAAAGACGGGTGATTGAGCAGTACGGAGAGTGCGATGTTGGCGCCGTTCGAATAGCCGACGGCAATCAGCGGGGCGGCGGCGAAGCCGTACTTGGCCGATGCTTCTGAAATAAATCCTGCCAAGGCGTCCGTTCGTTTTGCCAGATCGGCAAAGTCGAACACTCCGGGGGCAAGCCGCCGGAAAAACCGGGGCATGCCATTTTCCAGCACGTCGCCCCGAACGCTCAGCAAGGCGGAGCCGGGCGAGAGGGATTCGCCGAGAGGAAGCAGGTCGTTCTCGTCGCCTCCCGTTCCATGTAAGAGCAGCAAGGGCGGAGAAGCGGTGTCAGTACCGGGTTTGAAAATATGTTGATAGGAGAGTTTCATGGCGAGGACCGTGCTTTGCAGCGCGGCAGGGTTGAGTGCGGTTAATCGAGGGCGGGCAAACCCGCTTCGATTTCGGCGCGATGCGGTTCGAGGTGTGGAGGCAACGACAGTTTGCTGCCAAGCGTTTCCACCGGCTCGTCGATCGCGAAGCCGGGCTGATCGGTGGCGATTTCAAACAGCACGCCACCTGGCTCGCGATAATAGATCGATTTGAAATAGGCCCGGTCGATCACCGGACTGACCGACAGCCCATCCTTGCTGATGCGGGCGCGGGCAGTCTCCTGGCTTGCATCATCAAGAGCGCGGAAAGCGACGTGGTGAATCGTTCCCGCGCCGTTCAGGCCACGCGGTAAGGCGGGATCGGTGAGCAAATCCACATAAGCTCCCGGACCACCTTCGTTGGCTGCATAACGTGAGCGATGGCCAGCCTGGGTGACGAGCCGGTAGCCCATGGTCTGCGTCAGCACGCGAGAAGTCGGGCCTTCGTCAGTGAGCGCGAGCGTGCTACTATGAAAGCCCCGGATCGCGAACGCTTCGGGGATGTCGGTCGATGGCGCAGGAGTGCGTCCATCGGTTTCCGAGGTTGCGACCAATTCCAAGCGCAGACCGTCCGGATCGAAGAACGTGAGAACCTCGTTGTTAAACCGTTTTTCGACAGCGGCGTATTCCACCTTGAATTGGGCAAAACGGCTTTGCCAAAACGAAAGCGAGCCAGCGGGGACTGAAAAAGCGGTCGCATAGGATTGTCCCACGCCCGGTCGGCCGCGCCTCAGCCCGTCCCACGGGAAGAAGGTGAGGATGGTTCCGGGCGAGCCGCGATAGTCCCCGTAGTAGAGATGATAGGTCCCGACGTCGTCTTGATTGACGGATTTCTTCACAAAGCGCAGTCCGAGTACCGAGGTATAAAACCGCTTATTTTTGCGTGTATCGGACGAGATGGCGGTAATGTGATGGATGCCATTGATGGTTGTGTTCATAATTCGATTTGATGTTAAAGTATTGGCTAAAAATATCAGCCTTGAAGGCCAATTTTCTTACACAGGCGTCCAAGATCAGCGAGTTCAGTGGAGGAAAGTGCGCTCATTTCCCGGGTGACGTTCGCGACGACCTTCGGGAAAAGCGATTCGATGAAAGACTGGCCTTTGGAGGTTAATTTCACCACCACGAACCGACGATCAGAGGCATCGCGCTCCCGGACGACAAAACCGCTCTTTTCCAAGTTATCGACGACCAGGGTAAGATTGCCGCCGCTCTTTAAAAGCTTTTCCGCGAGTTCACTTTGGCAAAGTGGACCAAGGTGAAAAATGGCTTCGAGCACTCCAAATTGAGTTATTGTCAGACCATCAGGAAGCACGGCGTGAATTCTTGCCGAGACCGACTCCGCCGAGCGTTGCAGTTTTATAAACGCATTGAGGGCGTTTATCTCTTCAATCGTACCGCGGTGTCTTGTTCCCATGGATATTGATTTGATGCGATATAATATAATGTCAAATTAATTTTGAGAGAAGCAGCGTTGCTTTCACTTGATCCTTTTTCCCAACTACTTCCCCGCGTCGATCTTTTGGATACGGGCAAGGTGCCGGCCGCCTTCAAATGGCGTGCTCAACCAAACCCGAACAATTTTGAATGCCTCGTCTTCCGTGATGGTGCGCTGGCCTAAGGACAGGCAGTTGCCGTCATTATGCGAACGATTCCAGATTGCCACCTGTTCGTTCCAGCACAGACCACAACGAACCCCGCGCACGCGGTTTGCCACGATGGCTTCCCCATTGCCGGAGCCACCCAGCACAATGCCGCGTTCGACTTCGCCGCGCGCCACCGCTTCCGCGACGGGACGAATGAAATCCGGGTAGTCGCATGCGGCGTCTGAAGTTGTGCCGCAATCCCGCACCGTGTGCCCCTCGGCCAGGAGCATGGCCTTGATTTTCTCTTTATACGCGAAGCCGGCATGGTCTGATCCGATGGCAATCGTGAATTTTTTCATGGAGGTGTAAATAAATGGGCGTGAACTGGGGAAGGTTGCGGTTGTCGTTATTCCGGTCACTCTGTTGGTCAGCAAACAAAATTACTCCATGCGCTCCATTCCTACCCTGTCCTTGTTCGCGTGCCTGATTTTGCTGGCGGGTTGTGCCACCCCGGAATCACGCATTGCTGATAATCGCACGACCTTTGAACGCTATTCTCCGGACGTGCAGCAAAAGATCAAAACGGGACAGGTCGATGTTGGCTTCACCCCGGAAATGGTGGTCATGGCCCTCGGGGAACCCGCCAGAAAATTTACCCGCAAAACCGACGCGGGCGATACCGAGGTATGGAGTTATCTCAACGAGGGTCCCAAGTTTAGTTTTGGCTTGGGAGTGGGCTCCGGTGGCCGTGGATCTTCGGTGGGTGGTGGCGTGGGCGTCTCCACCGGTGGCTACGATCCTGAGGAAAAAATTCGCGTGGAATTTCGCGGGGGAGCGGTGACCGCGGTTGATCTGCTGAAAAAGAAGTAATCAGGCCCCGGCACCGATCACCCGCAGAAAAGCCGCCTGATCGGAAAAATCGGCGAACACCGCCGTCGGGTGATGCTGTTGCAAGGTGGCGACGCTGAAATTGCCTGTGGCAACGCCGATGGTTTTTGCTCCGATGGCCTTGCCGCATTCGATGTCGTGGGGCGTGTCGCCGATCACAAAAATATTTTCCGGGGCGAAATCGACGGAGTGACTGGTGCGTGCGCGTTTGACGGCGTGCGGACCGAGTTCGTTGCGGATCGGGCTGTCGTCGCCAAAGGCGCCAAAGGAGAAATAATGCCAGACTTGGTAGTGTTCGAGCTTGATGCGTGCTCCTCTTTGCAGATTTCCGGTCAACAGTCCCTGGGCAATGCGGGGATTGGTGCGGAATCTTTCCAGGAGATCGAGAATGCCGGGCAGCACGCGACCGGGGCGGGCGTTTAATTCCTCCTGCAGGCATTCGAGATAAGCTTCGAGATAAGCGTGGATGGTGTCAGGGGTCGCCTCGAGGTTTTGCTGTTCGAGCACCTGCTGTGCGATCCACCTGTCCGTGCGACCCGAGACATCAAGCCGGGAAAAGTCCGGTTCGCGTCCGTACTTTTTTTGAAAAGCCTTCGCCAGGGCAAAAATTCCGGCGCGTCCACTTACGATCAGGGTGCCGTCGATGTCCCAAAGAATCAGTTTTTTCACGCAGGGCTCGAAGCGAATGGATTGCGGACCGACCGGCAAGTCCTGAGTCGGAGCATTTCTGTTTGCGAAATAAAAAGCGCAGCGCGGTTGGAAACCGGCACTGCGCGGCAAAACAGGGAAGGTCCTTCGGCTTTAGTCTTTCGAAGCGGCGATGAGGAATGGAATCACCACGGAGGAACGGACGGGTTTGCCATCCTTCATGCCCGGCTTGAATTTCCACTTGGCCACCGCAGCCATGTAAATCTTTCCGATTTCGGCGTTGGAGGCGCGGATCAATTTGAGATCGGTCGGCGTGCCGTCGCGGCCGATGGTCATTTGGATCACCACTTTCCCTTCCACCAGTGTCAGGCTGGAAGGCAAGTCCGGCATTTTGGGCGTGATCGGCTCGGGAATCTTATCGAGTTCAGTCGGCCCAAAAATGATATCCGTGGTCGGGAGCGTGGCATTCAGGTCCAGCGTTTTACCTTCTTCGATGTTGCCGGAAACGGTGGCGGGATCGTGAAAGGCGAGCTTGAGCTCGTATTTCACCGCACCCGGGGGTTGACGAAGTGTGAGCGGAGTGACGCCCACTTTCACGCCGTCCTGCGTCACGGTGGCTCCGGCCGGACTGCTGTTAATCTTCACGCTGCCACTCGGGAAGGTCCAGGCCGACTTGGTGGTCGCATCCTTGCCGACCGTGACGGTTTCCGTGTGGGGCGCCCAGCCGGGACGGCTGTAGGTGATGGTGTATTCACCCGGATCGAGATCTGCAACGGTGGCCGGGGTGACACCCGTGCGCTTGCTCGCGGCGGTCACGAGGAATGCGGCGGCCGGCCGGAGTTCGAAGTTTGAGCCAGTCGGTTCGCTGCTCAGGGCGATGGCGCCGGCGGTATTGGCGAGCTGGATAACTCCGGATTCGGTGGTGTTGTTTTCAGTGACCTCGAGTTCAAGGTTCACCGTTTCGCGGTGGGCCATCGTAATCGCGACCGGATATTTGCCGATCTTGATATAAGCAAATGTCGCGGGCGAAGTTTTCGGGGGAAGATCACCCACGGTGACCGTGGCTCCGGCGGGTTCGGTCGTCACGTTGAGGGTGCCGCGGGCATTCGCCAGACGGGTGGCTGCCTGAACCCGGGCTTCTTCCTCGGCCTGACGCCGGGCATTTTCAGCTTGGGCGAGTTTTTGCGCGGTTTCCTGATCGAGACGTTTGCGCGCTTCGGCCTCTTCGCGGGCCTTCTGCTCGGCGAGGCGGACACGCTCCGCTTCCGCTTTTTGGCGTTCGTCGGCCTTTCGTTTTTCGGTGGCGACGCGTTCGGCTTCCTCTTTCTGCGACTGAGAGTAGAAATAACCGCCACCCGCGAGGGCGAGAACCAATACGCCGATGCCAATAAACAGCGGCATCTTGCTCTTGCTTTCTGATTTTTGCGCCGCGGGTGCGCTTGAAGGTGAGCCCGGTTTGGAATAGGCGACCGATGATGCCGCTGCGGCCGGTTTGGCTGGCGTTGCCGCGGGGGTTTGCGCCGGTTTGGCCGGCGTGGCAGCTGCCGGCGTGGCGGCTTTTTGCTGGCCTGCCGGCTGAGCGGCCGTGGGTTTGGCGGCGGGAGTTCCCGGTTTGGCCGCAGCCGACGGTTGCGCTCCTTTCGCTGCGGGAGCAGCGGCTGCACCTTTTGCAGGGGCGGCGGGCTGCGCGGGAGCAGGAGTGGCCGGTTTGGCGGCGGCACCGGCTGCTGCGGCGACCGGAGGCGTCGTCGCAGGTTTCCCCGCAGGGCGTTGGGCACCGGGAGGTGCGACTGGCGGATTGGTGGGGGCCCGGGGGGCAATCTGCGCTTTGACCGAAATCCATTCCGCCTGCCATGCGACTGCCACAGGGGACTCGAGCGTCTGCGAATTGATGAAATGAAGGAAATTGAACCAGGAGGGAGAAACGCTCGATGCGAGCGCCGGGGTATCGAAGGTCACCCCGACGGCAGAGCTCCAACCCTTCAGGTCCGGCACCAATGGTTGCAGACCGAGAACCACGGCAAGCTGCGTCTCGAGCCAGCTCTGAAGTGCGGGCAGACCGGAGCAGGCGAGCGCGGTCGGCGCCGCCTGTCCCGCGAGCAGAGGTGCCAGGTCGGCTTTGAGTGTGGCGCCGACGCGGGCGGCGATCTTGGGACCTGAGTCGGTGAAATCGCAGTCGGGATTGAAAAACAATTTGGCGGCCGACCCGCGGAATTTCAGATTGAGTTCGCCTTGGACCGCATCCGCGATCTGGTCGAGATTCAGCGAGACCGGCCGGTAGGCGACGACACCTTCGGGTCCGATCAAAAAGGCGTGCGAACTCAGTTCACCAATTTCAAGGAGAAGGGTCGGGCCGGTGGCGGTCGACACGAAGGCACCGGTGGTGGCGAGCGTCGCATCGAGGCAGCGCGCGGGTTTGACTTTGATTGTGTCAAAAATCGCCCGTGCCTGCTGTTGGGCGGGAGCGG
>JBEHXD010000069.1:0-14980 GCA_048498875.1 Verrucomicrobiota bacterium | reverse complement strand
CGGCCGCGTGGGTTCCGCCATCACCGCGGAAATGGCCTCGATGAAAGTCTACCAGGAAGTGGACGCGTTGGTGACCATGAACATTCCCCCGGAACGAATGCTGGTGCTGCCGCGAATCGTCGCCGTTCTCCTGATGATGCCCGTGCTGGCCATCATCGCCAACCTCTGCGGCTGGTATGGCGGCGCCCTCGTCAGCCAGTACACGCATTTCATCTCGCTCGACAGCGAAACCTTCTTTGCGGCGCTGAAACGCTCGATGGAACCCAAGGATGTAATCGACGGATTGCTGAAGGCCGAGGTGTTCGGCTTCGCGATCGTTTCCGTGTGCTGTTACACGGGCCTCAACACGCGCGGCGGCCCCCGCGAGATCGGTGCCTCCGTCACCAAGGCCGTGGTCACCTCGCTCATTCTTATTCTGGTGCTCGATTACTTCGTGACTAAAGTCCTCCTCTGATCGCCATGAGTGCCGAAACTTCCAACACCAACTACACCGCCGCACCTTTCGTCGGAAAGACGTTCGGCGTGACGATCAGCCAGCTGAACAAAAAATTCGGCCGCACCACGGTCCTGCGCGACATCAACCTCGAGGTTAAGCCCGGGGAGATTTTTTGCATCATGGGCCCCAGCGGCTCCGGCAAAAGCGTCCTGTTGAAGCATATTGCCGGCCTCGAAACGGCCACCAGCGGTGACGTAAAGATCGGTGAATTCGATGCCGCCGATCCCCACACGCGCGACAAGGTTCACCTGGCCCTCGTATTTCAAGCCGGCGCGCTTTTCAACTCGCTCTCGGTCTACGACAATCTCGCACTCTATCCCCGCGAACATCGCCTGGGCAGCGAGAAGGAAATTCACGAACGGGTCATGAACGCCCTGACCATCCTTTCGCTGGAAAAAGCCGCCAAGAAGTTCCCGTCGGAACTTTCCGGTGGCATGAAAAAACGCGTGGCCATCGCGCGGGCCCTCGTCATGGAACCGCAATTGCTGATCTACGACGAGCCCACCTCGGAGCTGGACCCGGTCATGAGCGCCACCATCAGCGAAATCATCGCCACGCTGCGCGAGCAAACCGCCGTCACCAGCATCGTCGTCACCCATGATCGCCAGCTGGCCTTCAGTATCGCAGATCGCATCGCAATCATCATGGATGGACGCATCAAACTGGTCGGAAAACCCGCGGAAATCGAAGCCTCCAAGGATCCCGCCATCGCCAACTTTCTCAATCCGGTCATCGACCTGAAAAATCCTCGGTTCAAACAATTGGAAAATCACCATGAATAACATGCAACAAGCCTTCCGCGTCGGACTATTCGCGGTTCTCGGAGTCGCGCTCGCCTGGATTACCTTCGAGTCGCTCAATGGCGGTCACCTCTTCAAAAAAGAAGGTTACAAGATCATCGCCGGCTTCAACAACCTGAAGGGCCTCAAAACCGGTGACGACGTCCTCATGGCCGGCGTGAAAATCGGCACCGTCAGCAGCACCCAGCTGGGCAACCAGCGCGTGGAAGCGCTGCTGACCATTGAGCCCAAGATCAAAATCCCCAACGACGCGGTGGCGAGTGTCGAGGTGTCGAGCCTGCTGGGCTCAAATTATCTCGGCGTGAGTTTTGGCACCCCGGCGGCACCGGCACTGAAGGATGGCGATGAGATCAAAACCAAGAACACGATCGATATGAACGAAGTCATCAGCCAGCTCGGAAACCTGGGCTCGAAGCTGGAGCAGGTGATGGGCGACATCAGCAAGTCGATGGGCGGCGGGGGTGAAAGCGGAAATCTTTTCCAAAAGGTCGACAAGCTGGTAACCGAGAACGGTCCCAAACTTTCCGAGACGATCAGCAATCTTCAGGACATCACATCAAAAATCAAAAATGGCGAAGGCACCTTCGGCAAACTCGTCAACGATACCAAGCTTCACGACGAACTTCTCGCCTCGGTCGGCGAAATCAAAAAAGCCGCTTCCGATGCGCAGACATTCATGAATGACACCAAAGGCATCGTCGCCGACGTGAAGAGCGGCAAGGGCGCGCTGGGCCTGTTGCTCTACGACGAGGGCACCGCCAACAACATTAAAGTGACAACCAACAATATCCGCGAGCTCTCCGAAAAGCTCAACGGCGGCCAGGGCACGCTCGGCAAATTGATTTCCGACGACAAGATCTACCGGGATGTGCAGGGCCTGATGAAGAAAGCCGATCGTGCAATCGATGGCCTGGGCGATTCCGGACCGATCACCGCGGTGGGAGTCGTGGCAAATTCGCTCTTCTAAGCCGCCCCGTCCCGGCAGATTTTCCAAAAGCAAAGAGCCGGCCCTTTCGGGCCGGCTCTTTTTTCAAATCGTAGCTTGCTGGATGGAATTCGCGATCAAACCTTTGGGCCACCCTGGGCAAGATTGCGCGCACGCAGACGCAGGCCGTTGAGACGGATAAACCCGGTTGCGTCGCTCTGGTTGTACCAGCTCTTCACACCCTCCATCGAAGCAATCTTGTCATCGTAGAGCGAATACTTCGACTTGCGACCGCACGTGATGATATTGCCCTTGTAGAGCTTGAGGCGAACCGTGCCGGTGACGAACTTCTGGCTTTCGTCAACCATGGCCTGGAGCATTTCCCTCTCCGGAGCGAACCAGAAGCCGTTGTAGACGAGTTCGGCGTACTTCGGAATGAATCCGTCGCGCAGATGCAAAACCTCGCGGTCCAGCGTGAGCGATTCCACCTGCCGGTGCGCCTGCATCAGGATGGTGCCGCCGGGCGTTTCATAAACGCCGCGCGATTTCATGCCGACGAAACGATTCTCCACCAGATCGACCCGACCGATGCCGTGTTTGCCACCAAGCTTGTTGAGGGTTTTGAGCACGCCGCCGGGAGTGAGTTTTTTTCCATTCACCGCAACGCAATCGCCCTTCACGAAATCGAGCTCCACGTATTCCGGTTTGTTGGGCGCATCCTCCGGCGAAACCGAAAGCTTGAACATCCCCTTGTTCGCCTCGGTGGTCGGGTCAAACCACGGATCTTCGAGAATGCCCGCCTCGTACGAAATATGCAGGAGATTCCGATCCATCGAATACGGCTTTTTGAGTGACGCCTCGACCGGAATATTGTGCTGCGCGCAGTAGGCGATCATCTCGGCACGACCCGGAAACTGTTCGCGATATTTTTCAATCTTCCACGGAGCAATGATCTGCAAGTGGGGCGCCAGCGCCATGTAGGTCAGCTCGAAACGGCACTGGTCATTGCCCTTGCCCGTGGCGCCATGCGCAACTGTATCCGCTTTTTCCTTCTTCGCGATTTCGATCTGGGCCTTCGCAATCAACGGACGCGCAATGGAAGTGCCGAGGTAATACTGACCTTCGTAAATCGCGTTGGCACGGATCATCGGGTAGATGAAGTCGCGGGCAAACTCCTCCACCAAATCCAGGGTGTAGTGCTTGGACGCTCCGGTCTTCTTTGCCTTCTTGTCCAGGCCTTTCAGTTCTTCTTCCTGGCCCACATCCGCGGCAAAAGTCACGATCTCGGCGTCGTAAGTTTCTTTCAGCCATTTGACGATTACGGAGGTGTCCAGCCCTCCGGAGTATGCGAGTACGATCTTCATAGATGTAAGCCAGTGTTGGAATTCATCCCGGGTGCGCAAAGTAAAAAACCCGGATTTACCTCATATTAACCCCCGTAAGATTGCGTTTCGCAGATATTCTGCGTTCATCCCGCCAAGAGCCCATGAAAACCGACTACAAGCCGGGACGTCGCAAAAGCTCCCGCGGCTTCACGCTCGTGGAAATAATGATCGTCGTCGTGATCGTCGGATTGCTCGCAGCTCTGGCCATACCCTCCTACTTCCGGGTAAAGCGGGCTTCACAAAATAGCCGCACGGCAAACGATTTCCGGGTGTTTTCGCAGGCGTTTGAAATCTACAATACCCAGAACGGCACTTGGCCCAACAACGTGGGTCCCGGAGTGGTACCCATTCTTCCCGTGCCAATGAACGGCGATTTCCGGACGGAAACCTGGCAATCGGCCACTGCCATCGGCGGCCAATGGAATTGGGACAATGGAAATTTCGGTGTCACCGCCTCCGTTTCCATTTCCAATTTCACCTGCGATGACGACCAGTTGACCGAAATCGACGCGAAGCTGGATGACGGCGTGCTCACCACCGGCAATTTCCAAAAAGTTTCCGCGAACCGGGTGATGTATATTCTCGAGCAATAAAGGCTACCTGCCCGCCGTGGTCACTTTGACCAACGTTGCCAGGATCGCCTTCTGCACGTGCAGACGGTTTTCCGCTTCATCGAAGATAATGCAGCGCGGATGATCCAGGACCTCCTGCGTGACTTCTTCGCCCGCGTGGGCTGGGAGGCAATGCATGAAAAGTGCGTCCGGCTTGGCCGCAGCGAACAGCTGACCCGTTACCGTATACGGCGCCATCAATCGAATCCGCTCCTTGGATTCCTCCTCCTTGCCCATGCTGACCCACACGTCAGTGTAAACGATGTCCGCGTCCTTTACGGCTTCATACGGGTCGTGCGTAAACTGATAGCCACCGGCAAACCCTTCCCTGGCCAGCAAGGCGTCGAGATCACCACCCGGCGCATAACCCTTGGGACCGGAAAGCGAAATCTTCATCCCGAAATGATTTGCCCCGAGTATCCAGGAATTGGCCATGTTACAGGCCGTATCGCCAAGGAACGCGATTTTCCGTCCTTTGAGCGAAGCCAGCAGGTCACCATTCGCACCCGCCCAGCGTTCCGCTGCAGTAAACGCATCGGTGTAAATCTGGCAGGGATGCAAGAAGTCCGTAAGCGCATTGATCACCGGAACTGAGCCCGCCGTCGACAGTCTTTCCAGTTCGCTGTGTTCGTAAGTGCGGACAATCAAGCCATGCACAAATCGCGAAAGTACCTTCGCCGTATCCTCAATCGTTTCTCCACGTCCGAGTTGGATGTCGTTTTTGTTTAAAAACAGCGGATTTCCTCCCAGTTCGTGAATGCCGACCTCAAACGAAACACGCGTTCTGGTGCTCGATTTCGAGAAGATCATCGCCCAGGTCTGTTGGGCGAGTACAGAGGACGGTTTTCGGCCACGTTGAGCTTTCAGCTCACGGGCCAGCGCAAACACTTCACCGACCTGTGCCCGGGTGAAGTCCGTCTCTTTGAGGAAATGCTTCATGGAAAGGGTCAGCAATAAACAGTCGCCTCGCCGCGGACGAGGGAAAAAACCCTGTTCCAGTAACTTTTAGGTCACAGTTTCCTAAATATCCGAGGGAAACCAGTGCCGTTCGGCGGCTGCCCGGCCCAACTTCGTATGTCCGCAGCGAATCACCAACGCCTGATAAAATCGATTCGCCTCAATCGGATCGCGGGCTTTTAGCCAGCCTCCCGCCGTGCTGAGAATTTCCGCGGTCTCATCGCTCTCATTGGGCAGAAGGGAAGCCGCCCACCAGGCGAGATCTGCCGCGCGATAACGATAGCTAAAACGTTTGGTCGGTATGGGGATCGAGTTAAGCCGTTCCACTTCCTCCTTCGTCACCGAAAACGGTCCGGGCGGCAGCTTCATCCGCGCCTCAACGCTGCCGTAACTCGCAAAGTTCCCCTCCCAAATCCCAAAGTCAGGATCCAATTCGGCTCCCATCAAAGTCATGCCTTCACTGCGGGCGATCTGCGCGGCCCGCCAGAAGGCGTTCGCCCTCTTCTTCTGTGCCAGTATCGGGTTAAACCCTGCCTGGACGTACGCTGCATAGTGGATGAGCAAAGCGCGATTTTTCTCCGAGAAATAAACCTTCGCTTCCTCGATGCGACCCGCCCGCACCAGCCGACGCGCCAGCAGTTCAGCCAATTGTCCGGGCAATGACGGACGGTTTTCGTCGCGGGCATACACTCGCGCTTCCTGGCGACTGGTCAGCGTTTCCGGTACGATCGCTTCACCGAAGTAAGGCTCATAAAGCGGAAGATCGGCTGGTCGATAATTCATCAGGAAAATTTTCAGCTCATCGATGGTTAGCAATCTTTCCGCGACATACGCCGCATCTTCCCAATGCGCACCGTCAAGCCATGCGGCCAACGCGGCGTCGCGATGATCGAGCGCCAGCTGGACACGCCCGAGTTCGCCAAACACGGTCGAGCGATAAATCGGAGCAAGATCGCAGGAATTTGCCGCCACGGAAAGTTCCCGGGCGCCCTCGCAAATGCTGCCGTCGCACAGGGCAAGCTTGCCCCGGATCCAATGGGTTTCCGGCAATTTGTCGGATGCCAGCCGGGCCCATTTTTTTGCCAGTTCAAAATCACCGGATTCATACGCCAGCCAGGCCAGCCGATCCGCGTGGTCCACCTCACGACTGTTTTCGCTCGCCAGCACCCGGGTCCACGCGTGCAAGGGACCCAGGTCCCGCTCCGATTCATACCCGGAGGTAAACCGCGCCAGAAACCACGTCGTTACCACACACCGCGCGCGCAGGTCGCGTGCAAGTTCGCGTTGTTGCTGCTCATCCTTCACCTTGGCCGCAGCCGCGGCGGCAATTCTCAGCGAGGCATAAGCCGACTCATCCCCGGTCGCATACTGGTCCAGATAAAGATCGATGGCGCGCGCATAGTCCTGCAGGGCCATCGCCCAATGCGCTTCATTTCCGAGGCTTTCGCCGGCCAGATTTAGCGCGTCGGCAAATCCCTGGGCGGCGAACTCTCTTGTTTTGAGATACCACTTTCGCGCCTCTTCAGGTGGAAATTCATCCGCCGCGCTCCGTCCCAACATATAAGCCGCCCACGTGGAGCGGTAATGTCTTTCCGCCTCCGGAAGGGCGAGCACCGCGCGCCAGTATTTGCCGGCCTGATCGACATCGCCTGCATACCAGGCTTCCGCTCCCGCCAAATAGAGGGAAAATTCCTTCGGTAAATTTTCAGGGATTTCCCCGCCCCTGGCAACGCTCCCCGACTCCGCCATTTGTTTTAACCGGGATCGATAACATTCGTAGTCCGAGACGATCCGCTCCAATTCACCCGCGTTGTCTCCTCGCTCCCTCAATGCCACCCGCAGCTCGTCCGCCTCCCGCATGTCTTTTTCGCCCCAATTATTACCCGCCAAACCATTTCGTCTTGGCGCCAAACGTTCGATTTCCACGGCAAAAAAACCTTCGGGCGCAGCGAGCAGTGTTTCCGGGGGAAGATCGAGATACCGATTGGGAAAATCGGGGCCGCATGCCTGCGTGCCGATCACGGGGAAAATAAACAAAACGACAATTCTAGGGAGTCGCGAGGATTTCGGGAAAAAGAACGGTTTCATGGTTAAAATTCAGCCAACCCACTTTTCGCGTGCGACCCGGGGCAAGGATTTTTCCCGCAGTCGTCAGCCTTGAGGTCAACACGACTGCGTTCCGATCGAGCGAATCAAAACCCACCGAATAGCCGCCCAAGCCATCGATCGTTTGTGGTGGAGCGTCGCCCACCCATCGGGCCCGGATCTTTTCAGGCAGCAACTCATCCAGTTCCCCGACGTTCACGAGGCTGATCTCGGCCCGACCCGTCGCCATCCAGTTCACTGCCACGGTCAGTCGGGAAACAGGGACCCGTTGTTCGAGGACCGCTTTGAACGTGATCATGTCCCAGTTTAATTCGTCGCCGGGTACAGGCAGCCGAAACCAGATAATCCCTTCACAATTGGTCGGTTTTTCCTCCTCAATTTCCTCCGCTAACTCCGCCATGGTTCTGGCATTCGCGCGCACGAACCTGACTTGCGTCCCTTCCGGCCAAGGCGGCTGCATTCCTTCTGCCGCGAGGGCGATAAATTTGCCAGATCGATCAAATGCCAGACGATACCCATACGTGGGCAGCGCCACCCGAAAAGGCACGCCCACTTCGGCAGCTTGGCGAATCCACAGCCGACTGCGCTCCGGATCACACAGCTGAAAGGTCGCATCGATGCCCGCGGGTTTTTCCAACGAGTGTATCTGCAAAACATAACCGTCTGCTGCTCGCGCCAAGTCGGGAAAGTCACTTCGATTGAGCCAGTCCGGCAGGGCCGTGAAGGCCAATTTAGTCGGAGCCACCGCGGTTCGCAGCGCTTCAAGCCATTCGCGGTAACCGGCCAGCTTCGACGAGGCACAGTCAAAATCCACTTGCACCTCGGCGGGCACCACCTTCTGCCTTTTGGCAGTTCGCATGATCTCGGTCGCCGTTTCAACGAGGTATTTCGCTGTCCGGTCGTCGCGGGCAAACGCGCCGGTATAAGGTCCGATTCGAAGTACTACACTGATGGGTCGTCCGGTTGCAGCCAGTTGCGCATAACCTACCGAAGATTTGAATAGCTGTGGCTCCTGTCCCGACCAGCGAATCTCTGCCGCCAACACGGCAATGCCATCGATCTTATCCTGAATCGTGTTAATCGATCCGTAAACGTCCGGCGTAAACTGACGCTGCCACACATATACGTCCCGGCTGAAAGCCAGGCCGGTCTTCGTCAGAAGGCAGAGTCCGAAACCAAGCAGGATGACCGGGAAAATTCGCACCCAAACAGCTTAGCTCTCAAAAATGAAATCATCGTGAAGCCACGATGAACTCGCGATGAAAACGCCCACAGCGTTTTCATCGTCTCACGAAACCCGTTTAAGCCGACTGCTTCCGGACGAGCACCGCGCGAATGATTTCCGTCGCCCGCTGCAAATGGGCCGGCGTAGCGATCAATGGAGGCAGCAATCGCACGGTATTTCCACCCGCCGCCACCGTGAGCAGACCTTCGTCCCGTAAAGCCGCAACGAAAGGCGGTGGCTCGCTCTGCAAGACCAGGCCGATCATATAACCGCGGCCCGAAATGCCCTTCAGTTGCTGGGGAAATTCGGCGACCAGTTTTTCCAGTTGGGCTTTCCAAGCAGCACCGTTCACCCGCACCTTTTCGAGCAGGCTTTCCTTTTCCATCACGTCGAGCACCGCGAGCGCAGCGGCACAAGCCAGGGGAGTTCCGCCAAAGGTGGAGCCATGCGAACCGGGCTGGAAAAGCTCGGCGTTCTTTTCCGCCGCCCAGATCGCCCCCATCGGATAACCACCGCCCAACCCCTTGGCCATGCCAATGGCGTCGGCCCGGATGCCGGAATGCTGGAAGGCATAGAATGCCCCGGTCCGTCCAATCCCGCACTGCACTTCATCGAGCATGAGCAGCAGGTTGTGCTTGTCGCACAATTGCCGCAGGCCCCAGAGAAATTCATCCGTGCAGGGCATCACGCCGCCCTCACCCTGGACGGTTTCCAGAAAAATCGCCGCGGTCTGGTCATCGATCAGGTCGGCAAAGCTCTGCAGATTGTTCAATTCGCCGAAGGCGAAACCCGGAACGAGCGGACGAAATCCCTTCTGGATTTTTTCCTGCGGCGTCGCACTCATGCCGCCAAACGTCCGGCCATGAAAGGCGTTTTTGGCACACAGGATCTTGATGCACTTTCCCTCTTCGCCTGATTTCCGGATGCCGTGCAGCCGGGCGAGCTTGATCAGCCCTTCGTTGGCCTCCGTGCCGCTGTTGCAAAAGAAAACCCGTCCGGGTCCTGCGTGCTGGACCAGCCGGCGCGCCAGCTCACCCTGGTTGGGATTCCGGAAGATATTTCCGACGTGGATCAGTTCCCCGGCTTGCCGGCGGATGGCTTCCACCCACACGGGATGGCAGTGCCCGAGTGCGGCTACCGCAATCCCCGACGTAAAATCCATGTACTCACGGCCGGTATCGTCCCAGACCGAAACGCCCTGACCCCGCACGAGCGTGAGCGGAGCTTTCGCGTAGTTTTTCATCACGTACGCGTCGTAGAGCTCCGCCGTGTTGGTGCGAACGATGGAAGGAGAGGACATTTTCGATTTTGGATTCGTGATTTTCGATTTTCTTCCGTCCCGATCCAAAATCGGGAATCAAAAATCGAAAATCAATTAGCCGTGGACGATTTCCGTGCCCACGCCCTTGTCGGTGAAAATTTCCAACAGGAGGCTGTGCGGCATGCGGCCGTCGATGAAATGGACGCGCTGCACGCCTTCCTCCAACGCGCGCACGGCGCTTTGCACCTTTGGGCGCATACCCTTGTCGATGACCCCTTTCTTTTTCAGGCCTTCCACTTCGCCCACCTTGAGGCTCGAGATCAATGTCGCCGGATTTTTGGGATCGGCGAGCAGCCCGGGGACATCGCTCATGTACACAAGACGACGGGCCCGCAGCGCACTGGCCACCCGGCCGGCGACGGTATCGGCGTTCACGTTGTACGGTTTGCCATCGTAGCCTTCCGCCACCGGGGAAATCACCGGCATGAAGCCTTCCGCAATTTCCTTTTTGATGAGCTTCACCTTCACCTCAGTGACATCACCCACATACCCGAGGTCGACGGTATTGCCGTCGTCATCGACGTTGAGCTTGTTGCAGACAATCACGCTGTCGCCAGGCAGACCCTTTGGCCGCGCTTTGACGGACGCGAGCGTGTCGCAAACGTCCTTGTTGACGATTTCATCGAGAGTCTTCTTCACGATCGCGATCGTGGCCTCATCGGTTACGCGGAGTCCGTTGACGAAATTTGCTTTCAGGCCCGCTCCATCCATCGCACGACTGATGGCTTTGCCGCCGCCGTGCACGACCACGACGTTGATTCCCACCGCGGAAAGAAACGCGATATCCGTGGCGACGCTTTTCCGAACCGTCGGGTCCGGATCATCCATGAAACTGCCGCCGTATTTCACGACGAACGTCGAACCGTGGAAGTCTTGAATATACGGCAAGGCTTCGAGCAATACACGCGCTTTGGCAATAATCTCGGAAACGTCCATTATTCAGTCAGGAGTGAAGGCGGATACTTATTAATTGGCGGCAAAGGAAATCTGTTAAGGCAATGCGTGCAGATTTCACTAACAAAATGAAGCATTTATCAGGCCGGCGATAAAACGTAACGTCGCTCCCGCCTCACTCACTCTTGTTATAATTCACGTAGCCTTCCGTGAGATCGGTCGCCAACAAACGGAAAGTCGCTTTGCCGAGATGAAGATTCAGCGTGATGGTGAACCGGCGCGCCTTGACGATCTCCTTCCATTTCGGCTTCAGGTCGGCATGCGGTTTGCCCGCCGTCATCGCCGGCGTGTCATTGTAGAGAATGTCCATTTTGCCCTCCACGAGCTTGGCCCCCGAATAGCCGGCGGCGTCCGCTAGGCGGCCCCAGTTGGGATCTTCACCATACCAGGAGGATTTGACCAAAAGGGAGTTCCCGATCGCACGGGCCACCTTCTCGGCATCTTCAGTCGACGCCGCCCCGGTCACTTTCACTTCGACCACCTTCGTGATCTTTTCGCCATCGGAAACGATCTTGTCCGCCAGCGCTTCGCAGGCTTTCCAAACCGCTTCGGCAAACAAAACCCGCAATTCTCGGGGACTCTTGTCGCCGACGCTGACCCCGGAATGCCCGTTGGCGAGCATCAGCACGGTGTCATTGGTGCTCATATCGCCATCGACCGTGATGCAATTGAAGGTCCCGGTGACGGCTTCCGACAGGGTTTTTTGCAGAAAACTGCGCGGGACCGAGAAATCCGTCGCAAGAAAGGCCAGCATCGTGGCCATGTTGGGCTGGATCATGCCCGCACCCTTTGCGATTCCGGAAATCACATGCTTCTTCCCGTCGTACGTGAAGCTGACGGTCACCGTCTTTGGCTTCGTATCGGAGGTGAGAATTGCATCCGCGGCCTTCTTGCCATGTGCCGGAGTGCGACCTTTCTCGGTCACCGCCCGCTCGAGTCCTTTCAGTAACCGCTCCATCGGCATGGGCTGGCCAATGCGACCGGTGGAGCAGACGAAAAAGGAAGCCGCTTTCAGATTGAGCGATGCGGCGGCGCGCTGGGCGGTGAGTTGGGCGTCGCGCAAACCGTCGGGACCGGTGCACGCATTGGCGTTGCCGGAATTGGCGACAATCCCGTGAAACGAACCTCCCTCTTCAAGATGCTTCTGGCAAAGCAGCACCGGGGCTGCCTTGACCGCATTCTTGGTGAAAGTGCCCGCCGCCGTGCACGGACGCAGCGAAAACAGCAGCGCGAGATCGAGTCGCTTGAGATCGTTTTTGTCGCGAATATCGCAGGCCACGCCTGCTGCTTCGAAGCCGGGGACATCGGTGATGCCGGGACTATCCAGGGTAACGATCAATTGTGTCATTGGGGAAAACTGAACACGTCAAACAACAGGTTAAGACAGCCCCGAGTTTTCGGGGAAGCCGAGCCAGAGATTCATGATTTGGACCGCCTGTCCGCTGGCGCCCTTGACCAGATTATCGAGCGCCGAGGTGATGACGAAATTGCCGGTGCGCGAATCGTGCACCGCCGAAATGTCCACCCGGTTTGTGCCGGTGACATAAGCCGTGTCCGGCGTTTCGCCCATGGGAAGAATCGAAACAAACGACCGGCCAGCGTAAGCATCGCGCCAGGCGGCATACACCGCCTCAATCGTCGCGCCCGGCGTCGCGGGCACGGTGATCGTGGTCGCAATTCCCCGCCGCATGGGTGCCAGATGGGGATTGAACTGAATCACGATCTTGCTGCCCGCTGCCGCGGAAAGCTGTTCTTCAATTTCGGCCAGATGGCGGTGTTTCGTGAGCCCGTAAGCCTTGGCGGATTCCGTGCGCTCGACGTAAAGATACATCTCGTCGACTTTCTTCCCCGCACCGCTGACGCCACTGAAGGAGTTCGCCACGATATGATCCTTGGCAATCAACCCGGCTTTCAGCAAAGGAGCCAGCGGAACCAGCACGCTGGTCGGATAACAACCGGGTGCCGCCGCGAGCTGGATCTCATTTTTCCATTTGGGATTCGTCAGCTCCGGCAAAACGAAGCGCGTCTTCGGCAAAAGACCGGCGGCGTGATGCGATCCGTAATATTTCTCGTATACCGCCAGGTCAGCGATCCGGAAATCAGCGCTCAGATCCACCACCTTCCGGCCAGCCGGCAGCAATACTTTGGCAAAATCCGCCGCGGCTCCATGGGGCAATGCGAGAAACCACAAATCGATATCGTTGCGCGCAGCCAGCGCCGCCGGATCGGAATCCGAAAATTTGAGCTGTTCCGCCGCCGTGCCGCGCAATGAAGGAATGATCGAAGCCACGGCTTTCCCGGCGTGCTGACGTGACGTAACGACCGTCAGTTTGACCTGGGGATGAGCGAGGAGGAGTTTGACCAACACTTCGCCGGAATAACCCGACGCGCCAACTACGCCGACATTCATTTAAGATAAAGGTAGAATTAATAAGTCCGATCCGGGAATCGAGAAGTTTCGTATTCCACAAAAAAAGAAGCGGAGGCCGTGGGGCGCTCCGCTTTTGAGAGACTTTTCCAGTCGGGCGATTAACGCTTGGAGAACTGGAAGCGCTTGCGGGCGCCCGGCTGGCCGTACTTCTTGCGCTCTTTTTCGCGTGGGTCACGGGTAAGATGACCGGCCTTCTTCAAGGTGACGCGAAGTTCGGGATTAAATTTCAACAACGCACGGGCGATGCCATGGGCGACCGCACCGGACTGGCTGCTGATGCCGCCGCCGGCAACGTTCACCGAAACATCGAACTTTTCCTTGCTGTCGGCCGTCACGAGCGGAGCCACCGCACGGCGCACAAAGTTATCGTGCGTGAAATAGGTGTCGAAATTGCGATCGTTGACCGAAAGTTTGCCGGAGCCGGCAACCAGACGGACGCGGGCGGTGGAGGTCTTGCGACGACCGGTGCCGAGATAGACGGAGGATTCAGCGCTCATGGATTAACTTTAAAGTTTAACAGGATTCTGGGCCTCGTGATCATGAGCCGCTCCCGGGAAAACGCGGAGCTTGGTGAGCATCTGATTTGCGAGACGATTCTTGGGCAACATACCCTTGACCGCTTGCTTGATGATGAATTCCGGCTTTTTGGCGCGGACTTCGGTGAGCTTGCGGTATTTTTCGCCACCGACATAGCCGGAGAACGACATGTACTCGGTGGATTCTTCCTTCTTACCAGTAAGAACGACTTTGCTCGCGTTGATGACGACAACGAAATCACCCGTGTCGACGTGGGGCGTGTAGGTAGCTTTGTGACGGCCGCGGATAATATTCGCGGCTTTAACAGCGAGACGGCCCAGCACTTTGCCCTCGGCATCGATCAAATACCACTTGGGTTGCACAGTCTCTTTCTTGGCCAGATAGGTTTTCATTTGCGGAAAGGGTCAAAAAAGGAAGGACTTCACCACCCCCTGTCAACCCCGAACCCATCACATTTTTAAAAACCTCTGCAGGGGTAGATTAAACCCTGAAAAACGAGGGTTTTTGTGAATAAGTTCACGTTTTTCAGGTCAAAAACCCGGAGAAATGGATGGGTTTGACGCCCATCTTGAAAGCCAGCCACGGGTTTCGTGAAATTTAAGAGCCTCTATCCTTCTTCCTCACTGGAAGTTTGTTTTTACGAACATTGTCCTCAACGTCGTATCATTCATGAACCTCGCAACTCGATGGATAACCTTGTCAGCCGGCGTTCTTGGCTTTGTCGGCGTGGCGTTGGGAGCATTTGGTGCGCACGCTTTGAAGGAAACATTGATCGCCCGCTCCACCTTGGAAGTCTGGCAAACGGCGGTGCTTTATCATCTGGTTCATACGGTGGCATTGCTGGCAATTGGCCAGCAAACCGCCCTCTCGACTGAAGCCACGAGGTGGATCGCACGGTTTTGGGTTGCAGGGATTATCCTTTTTTCCGGTTCACTTTATTTGTTGTCGCTGGGTGGCCCGAAACTCCTGGGCCCGATTACTCCTCTCGGCGGTGTGGCTTTCCTCACTGGCTGGGCATTGGTCGTGATCAATGCCATTAAATCAGGCCGCGCATGACCCTGCCGCCTCCCCTTCTCGCCGCCCTGACCGCCCTCCGCCATGCGGGAGGAAGTCCCCGCCTTGTCGGCGGCTGTGTGCGGGACTGGTTGTTAGGCTTGGAACCCAAGGATTTCGACATCGAGGAGGACGAAGAACTGTTTGCCCTCATCCACGTTCAACGTCATGTCCAGGGT